>NZ_JASCOP010000165.1:0-7057 GCF_029959395.1 Stenotrophomonas sp. PS02300 | reverse complement strand
GGGGCGCCGTGAATCCATCCGTGGAGGCTCTTGCGAAACATCCATGTTTCGCAAAGCCCCCGCAAACCCACCCCCGCCAGCCTTTGACAGTTGGCTGGTTGCCTGGGGAAATCAAAGGCAACAGCAACAGCGCTCTTCGGTTTGGGTCATGCGTTACTGCGCTGATTGGCAATATCGGCGGTCGTTTGGGAACCGACCCTACCAGGTCGGTGCCGACCAACGGTCGGCGCCTCCCGCTGTTCCTTTGGCCACCGGCTCACTGTCAAAGGGTCGGCGGGTATGGGGGTACGGGGGCTTTACCAAACATGGATGTTTGGTAAGAGCCCCCATGGAAGGGTTCACGGCGCCCCCCGTACCCCCATGCCCGCCGGCCCAAGCCAGGACCACTCGCAGCCTGCAGCTTTACCGCTTTACCGCTTTACGGCTTTACCGCTCTCAACGCGGAAAACCAACCAGCGAATCCTCACTGATCTCGCGAATGCTCCGCGCACCCGTCAAGGTCATCGCCACGCGCATTTCCTTCGCGATCAGATCCAGCAGGTTGGCCACGCCGGCCTCGCCCTGGGCCGCCAGCGCATACACGAACGCGCGGCCAAGCAGCACGCCGTCGGCGCCAAGCGCCAGCATGCGTACTACGTCCAGGCCGCTTCGGATCCCGGAATCGACGAGGATTTCCACCTCGCCCTTGACCGCACTGGCAATGGCCGGCAGCGCTCGCGCCGTCGACAGCACCCCGTCCAGCTGGCGGCCGCCATGGTTGGATACCACGATGCCATCGGCGCCGAAGCGCACCGCATCGCGCGCGTCTTCTGGATCCAGGATGCCCTTGATCACCATCGGCCCCGTCCAGAACTCGCGGATCCATTCCAGGTCCTTCCACGAAATGGACGGATCGAAATTGCTGCCCAGCCAGCCGATGTAATCGCCCAGCCCGGTGGGGTTGCCGCGATAGGTCGAAATGTTGCCCAGGTCATGCGGGCGCCCGCGCAGACCCACGTCCCACGACCAGCGCGGGTGTGTCACCGCCTGCAACATGCGCCGCAACGGCGCGTTGGGGCCGCTCATCCCCGAATGCGCATCGCGGTAGCGCGCACCGGGCGTGGGCATGTCCACCGTGAACACCAGCGTGGTCACGCCCGCCGCCTTGGCCCGCTCCAGCGCATTGCGCATGAAGCCGCGGTCCTTCAACACATACAGCTGGAACCACATCGGGCGATCGATGGCCGGCGCCACCTCCTCGATCGCGCACACCGACACCGTCGACAGCGTGAACGGAATGCCGCGGCTGGCCGCCGCCCTCGCCGCCTGCACCTCGCCCCGTCGTGCATACATCCCGGTCAGGCCCACCGGCCCCAGCGCCACCGGCATCGCCATGCGCTCACCCAGCAGCTCCGCCTCCAGGCTCAGGTCGGCCACGTTGCGCAGGATCCGCTGGCGCAGCGCGATCTCGGCCAGGTCCTCCACGTTGCGGCGCAGCGTGTGCTCGGCGTAGGCGCCGCCGTCAATGTAGTGGAACAGGAACGGCGGCAGCCGCCGCTGTGCGGCAGCGCGGTAGTCAGTGGAAGCGGAGATGATCATGGCCCAACCATGGCGAAGCGTTCACGATCCGCCCATTAGACCAAAGATCTACTCCTGCGCAGCGGATTGTGCTCCTAACCGCAGCCGCACGGACTGGCCGGACCCTTCAGCTCCACCCCGTTGCCATCCGGGTCGCGCAGGTACAGCGACAGCCCGTCGCCCTCCGCACCCAGGTTGCTGCTGACCTGCCCATCCACCACCACCCCGTGCATCGTCAGGTGCTCGCGCAACGCCGCCTCGTCGAACGGCTCGATGCGCAGGCACAGGTGGTCCAGGTTGCGCCCCTGCGCGCCGGCGGCGGGGCCGCCACGGCTGCCGAGCGCGCCATCCACGCTGATCAGGTCGATCATCGACGCCCCGGCGTGGAGATGCACCATGCCCAGCGTCGGCCGCTCGCGGGCGACCCCACAGCCCAGCACATCGCGATAGAACGACACCGCGCGCGCCAGGTCCTGCACCCGCAGCACCACGTGGTCGATCCGCTGTATCTCGAAAGCACGCTCACTGCTCATGGCGACTCCAGTTTCTTTGCCAGTCGGCGGAACACCGTCAGCACGACCACGCACATCACGCTGACCCCGATTGCAATCACATATTCCCCGATCCCCACCGCGATGCCGATGGCCGCCGCCATGATCAGCGAACTGGCCGTGGTCAAGCCGCTGACCTCGTCCTCGCGGTTGCCACGCAGGATGGTGCCCGCCGCCACGAAGCCAACGCACGCTACCACCGCCTCGATCAGACGCACCGGATCCACCTGCAGCAGGTCGCGGTAGCGTTCCTGCTGGAAATGCTCGGCGATGCTGTCGCCCAGCCCCACGATCAACGCCGCCGCGCCGGCAATCAGCATGTGCGTGCGCAGCCCGGCCGCATGCTTGCCCAGCTCGCGCTCCAGCCCGAGCACGCCGCCAAACAACATCGCTGCGGCGATGCGCAGCAGAATCGACAGATCCTGTTCCAGTCCCATCCAGCTCTCCTCGGCAATGCCTCAAGCCTTGCGTGAGCGTCGTGGGAGCGCCGTGAAATCCGGCGTGAGCATGGCGTGCAGGAGCGGCAACGCCCGCCCCTGCACCCACGCTGTCACTGCGCCAGGTAACCGCCATCAATGGCGTAGTACGTGCCCGTGGCGAACGAGGCGTCGGCACTGGCCAGCCAGGCCACCAGCGCCGCTACTTCTTCCGCCCTGCCCAGCCGGTTCAGCGCGTGCTTGGCTTCCAGCGCCTTGCGCACGGCCGGATCCATCTTGTCCAGCAGGGGCGTGGCAATGAACCCGGGGCCCACCGCGTTGACCCGGATGTTGTCGCCGGCATGCTCCCAGGCTGCGGTCTGGGTGAGGCCGACCACGCCGTGCTTGGCGGCCACGTAGGCCGCCGAGTTGGCGAACCCCACCTGGCCCAGGATCGAGGCCATGTTGATGATGCTGCCGCCCTTGCCGGCCCTGCGCAGCGCCTGGATCTGCGCGCGTTGGCACAGGAACACGCTGTTGAGGTTCACGTCGATCACGCGCTTCCAGCCATCCACCGGGTAGTCGCCGCTGCTCGCCGACGGGCCGCCGATGCCGGCGTTGTTCACCGCGATATCCAGCCCACCCAGTTCCTGAACCGTGCGCTGCACGGCCGCTTCCACGGCCGTCTCGTCGGTGACGTCCAGCGCGATGCCGATCGCCTTCACGCCCTTGCCACGAATCGCCTCGGCGGTCTTCTGCACCGCGTCGTCCTTCAGGTCCCACACCGCCACCGCCGCGCCGGAATCGGCCAGCAGTTCGGCCACGGCCAGGCCGATGCCCGAAACGCCACCGGTGACGATGGCGACCTTGCCCTTCAGTTGGTAATCGATCATTGCACTGCCTCTGCTTGAGTTCACCCCTACCGTACGCCTCAAATGCGTTACACAACGTGCACGCAGCGCGCCGCAACAATGCTTCCCATCGCTGCAACGCACCTGGGCCTATGCTGGGTGTCGTACCCCTGCACGACCTCCCTTCCCCAAGGCATCGCACATGACACAGTCTTCTGACGGTACGTTGTTCACCCCCACCCGGCTCGGCGCGATCGAAGTCGGCAACCGCATCGCGATGGCACCGCTCACCCGCAACCGTGCCATCGACGGACGGGTGCCCAATCCCCTCGCCATCCAGTATTACGAGCAGCGTGCCAGCGCTGGCCTGATCATCGCCGAGGCCACCCAGATCAGCCCGCTCGGCCAGGGCTACCTGGATACGCCCGGCATCTACAGCCAGGCGCAGATCGATGCGTGGCGCAAGGTCACCGATGCGGTACATGCACGCGGCGGCCGCATCGTGCTGCAGCTCTGGCACGTGGGCCGCATTTCGCACACCAGCCTGCTGCCGGAAGGCGAAGTGCCGGTTGCCCCCAGCGCGCTGCGCGCCAATGGCAAGACGTTCACCGCCAAGGGCTTCGAGGATGTCTCCGAGCCGCGTGCGCTGCGGCTGGACGAGATTCCCGCGCTGATCCAGGATTTCCGCCAGGCCGCGCGCAATGCGATCACTGCCGGCTTTGACGGCGTGGAAGTGCATGCCGCCAACGGTTACCTGATCGATCAGTTCCTGCGTGATGGCAGCAACCTGCGCACCGACGAATACGGCGGCAGCATCGAAAACCGTACCCGCCTGCTCGACGAAGTAGTGCGCGCCATCGCCTCGGAGATCGGCGCCGAGCGCACCGGCGTGCGCCTGTCGCCGGTGACCCCGGCCAACGACGCGCGGGATTCGCAGCCGCAACCGCTGTTCGAACGCGCGGTCGAGCGCCTGGACGCCATTGGCGGGCTGGCCTTCGTGCACGTGATCGAGGGCGCCACCGGTGGCCCGCGCGACAACATCGCGTTCGATTACGCCGCGCTGCGTGCGAAGTTCAAGGGCCCGTGGATCGCCAACAACGGCTACGACAAGGACAGCGCCGAACAGGCCATCGCCTCCGGCTATGCGGACATGATCGCGTTCGGGCGTGCCTTCATCGCCAACCCGGATCTGGTCGAACGCCTGCGCCTGGGCGTGGCATTGTCCGACCTCGATCCGGACACGCTGTATGGCGGTGGCGCCAAGGGCTACACCGATTACCCGAGCGTGTCCGGGTAATCGCCCTCGGCATCAATACACCGGCAACGAAATGAACGACGCGTTCGCCGGTGCATGCCACACCTGCTGGGTCGCCTTCTGGTAATCACCCGGCTTGGCCAGGTAGATGTTGGGCACGAAGGTCTGCGGGTTGCGGTCGTACAGCGGGAACAGGCTGGACTGCACCTGCACCATCACCCGGTGGCCGGGCTGGAACACGTGGTTGGCGGTGGGCAGGCCGAACTTGTAGTCCAGTACCTGATTGGAGGCGATCGCCTTCGGTTCGCTGAAGCTTTCGCGGTAGCGTCCGCGGAAGATCGCCATCGACACGCCCAGCTCATAGCCGCCCATCTCCGGCGTCGACGGCACCTGGTCGGGGTACACGTCGATCAGCTTCACCACCCAGTCGCTGTCGCTGCCGCTGGTGGCCGCCTGCAGGTTGACCTGCGGCGCGCCACCGATCCGCAGCGGCTCGGTCAGCGGCTCGCTGACGAAGGTCAGCACGTCGGTGCGGCCATCCACGAAGCGCTGGTCCTTGACCAGCCAGCTGGTCCACATGTCACGGTCGGCGAAGCGCACCGGGCGCGGCGCGAACGGCACCGGCTTGGCCGGGTCGGACACGTAGGCTTCGTAGGTCGCTTCACCAGCCTGCGGCGCCTCGAACGAGAGCTTTCCGCCCGCGCGCAGGTACAGCGGCTTGGTCTGGGCAGCAGTTCGCGGCCACTGCTGCAGCTTGTCCCAGTGGTTTTCGCCGGTGTTGTAGATCAGCACCGGCGGGGTATCGGCCTTGGCCGCGCCATCGACGAGGTACTGGTCGAAGAACGGCTTGAGCACGTCGCGGCGGAACTGCAGCGCGGTATCGCCATCGAACTTAAGCGCGCCCAGGCTGCTGCCGTCATAGTTGACCTGGCTGTGCCGCCACGGCCCCATGACTAGATAGTTGAGCGTATTGCCGGTGTCACGCGGCTCCATCGCGGCATAGCTGTGCACGGCGCCCCACATGTCTTCCTGGTCCCACAGGCCCTGCAGCCACATGGTGGGCACCTTCAATTCGGTCCTGGCCATGCGCGCATCCAGCGCCTGTTCCTGCCAGAAGGCGTCGTAGGCCGGGTGTTCCACCAGCTTGTGCCACCACGGCAGCTGCTCCAGGCCATTGGCCTTGGCATAGTCACCGGCCGAGCCGGCGCGCAGGAAGGTGGTGTAGTCGTCGTAGCCGGTGCTGGGAATGGACGGCCCCTTGCCGCGCTTGGCCAGCTGGCCGGTGAAGTAACCGAAGTTGACCTGGCGGAAGGCGCCGTAGTTGAGCCAGTCATCGCCCATCCAGCCGTCGATCATCGGGCTCTGCGGCGCGGCGACCTTCAACGCGGGGTGCGGGTTGGTCAGCGCCATCACCACGGTGAAGCCTTCATACGAGGAGCCCAGCATGCCGACCTTGCCGTTGCTTTCGGGCACGTGCTTGACCAGCCAGTCGATGGTGTCCCAGGCATCGGTGGCATGGTCGACCTTGGTGGCATTCAACGGCCCACGCAGCGGCCGGGTCATCACGTAATCGCCTTCGGAACCGTACTTGCCGCGGATATCCTGGAACACGCGGATGTACCCGGCATCGACGAACACTTCGTCGCCCTGCGGGAGGATGTCGCGCATGTGCGGCGAATCGATGCGCTTGGCACGGTTGGCGGCATCGTACGGGGTACGGGTCAACAGCATCGGGGCATTGCGCGCGCCCTTGGGCACGACGATGACGGTGTACAGCCGGGTCCCATCGCGCATGGGAATCATCACTTCGCGCTTGTCGTAGTCATACCCCGCGGTAGGGGTGACGAATCCCTTGGCCGGAATATCCGGCGTCATCGGCGCGGTCTGCGCCGACACGCTGGCGGCAATCATCAGGCTCAACAGCACGACAGGCACGACACGAACACGCATGGCTCTCTCCGGGAAGGTGATGGCGACCAACCTCCGCAGCCTAGCGCCGTTCTTCTCTGCCCGATATGTGCCGATGGTTGGCCGCGAAAGACCTCCTGGAGCAAAGCCTTGAAGCCTTGAAGCCTTGAAGCCAAAGCCAGAGCCTTGGTCTGCGAATGTCCCTGGCTTGGGCCGGCGGGCATGGGGGTACGGGGGGCGCCGTAAACCCTTCCATGGGGGCTCTTACCAAACATCCATGTTTGGTAAAGCCCCCGTACCCCCATACCCGCCGACCCTTTGACAGTGAGCCGGTGGCCACGGGAACAGCGTCGGTGCCGATCGCTGGTCGGCACCTGCCGCTGTATTTGATTTCGGCTACCGCACACCGGAATCCGTCTTGAGGTGGGCGGGTACCCCCATCCGGGACTGTCTAAAACATGGATGTTTTTGACAAGCCCCCATGGATGGGTTCACGGCGGGTCCCGGATGGGGGTACCC
>NZ_JASCOP010000164.1:0-7084 GCF_029959395.1 Stenotrophomonas sp. PS02300 | reverse complement strand
GCCCCCAAGGATGGGTTCACGGCGCCCCCCGTACCCCCACACCCGCCGGCCCCACGCAGTGAACCGCGCAGACAAAGGCTCTGGCTCTTGCTGTAAGAAAAACGCACAAAAACACTTGGCGAATCGTCTTCACACGCGTAGAATTCCGCCTCCAGCATCGTGGGGCCATAGCTCAGCTGGGAGAGCGCCTGCATGGCATGCAGGAGGTCGGCGGTTCGATCCCGCCTGGCTCCACCACTCCGGACCTTAGGCCGTTCGGAGGTGTTGGAAACATTGATGAGTTCATGCGTCCCCATCGTCTAGAGGCCTAGGACATCACCCTTTCACGGTGGCGACCGGGGTTCGAATCCCCGTGGGGACGCCACTCATCAACCGGTGTAAGGCTGGCCATTCAGGCAAATCAACGCTAAGATGGTCGGCTGGCAGCAACAACGTGGGGCCATAGCTCAGCTGGGAGAGCGCCTGCATGGCATGCAGGAGGTCGGCGGTTCGATCCCGCCTGGCTCCACCACTTCTCCGGACATAGGCCGTCCGACAGAAGCAAAATTCAAAGTTTCGTGCGTCCCCATCGTCTAGAGGCCTAGGACATCACCCTTTCACGGTGGCGACCGGGGTTCGAATCCCCGTGGGGACGCCAATCAAACGCAGAAGACCCCGGCAATGCCGGGGTTTTTTGTATCCGCCGAAAAAAGTGTTTCCATTCCCGGAAAACACCGATATGATAGGCGGCTCGCAGCATCAACGTGGGGCCATAGCTCAGCTGGGAGAGCGCCTGCATGGCATGCAGGAGGTCGGCGGTTCGATCCCGCCTGGCTCCACCAACATCCGGTCATTAGGCCGATCGGATGGATGCGGCATTAAAATTCAAGTTTTCGTGCGTCCCCATCGTCTAGAGGCCTAGGACATCACCCTTTCACGGTGGCGACCGGGGTTCGAATCCCCGTGGGGACGCCAATACAACGCAGAAAGCCCCGGCAATGCCGGGGCTTTTTGTTTGGTAGCGTATCAACCATCGATTGATACCCCGGTCCAGGCCCATGTGCTACTCCGCCCAGATCCGCGCCGACTACACCAAACTGGTTCGTGAGTTCGGCGCCACCATTTCGCTGGACGAGTTCGCCCAGCTCTATGCCCATGACGCCGGCAAGCAGCGCCCCAAGACACCCAAGGCCATGGACGACGGCTTTGCCGGTGCGCGCACCGCGCAGGGCCAGGATATCGTGGCGAAGATCCAGCAATGGCACGCCGAAGAAATGCAGGCGCTGGACGAGGAAATCCGCGTTCAGGCCGCACGCCGGAAGCAGGCCGAAGAAAGCCTGGCGCACCGCCCCACCGAGAAGGCCCGCAATGACATCCGCATTGCCGGCAACCGCCTGGACCGCGCCCAGGCACGCCTGGCCGACCTGCACCGCAGCGGCCTGCTGCCACGCGACAGCCGCATCTTCCCCGGCGTGTACGCCCCGGTGATGGTGTCCGAGCATGGCCAGCGCGTGATCAAGCCGATGCGCTACCAGTGCCGCCTGCCCGACAAGCCCGCACGCAACGACGCGCTCTATCCCGGCACCTACAACGCGCGCCGCGACAGCCTCGAGGCCTACTGGAAGAACGCGTTCGGCCACCACCACGGCGTCGTCGTCGTGCAGTCGTTCTACGAACACGTACCGCGCCATGCGCTTGAACAGCGCACCCTGGCACCGGGCGAGAATCCACAGAGCGTGGTGCTCGAATTCCGCCCGCAGCCGCCGCGCGACCTGCTGATCGCCTGCCTGTGGTCGGAATGGGAAGGCCCCGAAGGGCGCCTGCTCTCGTTCGCCGCCATCACCGACGAACCCCCGCGCGACGTGGCCGCCGCCGGCCATGACCGCTGCATCGTGCCGATCCGGCGCGAAAACCTGGATGCGTGGCTGAATCCAGATCCGCAGGACCTGGCCGCGTTGTACCGCATCCTGGACGACCGCGAGCCGGTCGAGCTCGATTACGCCGAGGCGGCGTGATCCTGCAGCGCGGCGGTCAGCGCATGGTTCAACTCAGCGGTCAGGTAGGGCTTGGTCAGCACCCTGCCCGCGCGGAACGCTTCGGGCAGCTGGAAATTCGCCATGCCGGTGGCCACCACGAAGGGAATGCCGAGCGCGGTCAGCACATCGGCGACCGGGTCGCTGGTCTCGTGATTGGCCAGGCGGTAGTCCAGCAGCACGATCTGCGGCGCAGCCTCCTCGATCAGGCGCAGCGCCTCGGCCACCGACGACGCCGGCCCGATCATCACCGCGCCCGCGTGCATCAGCTGCATCTCCAGCAACGACGCGCTCATCGCGTCGTTTTCCACCACCAGTACCCGCAGACCCTGCAACGCGCTCATCACCGTTCCCTGTATGGTTCAGCGCAATGAGTATAGCGTCGCGGAAAAATGAAGGTCCGGGCCCGACTGAATGATTCAGGCCTCCCCAATCCGGCGAGGTTTGTATACACTACGCGGCCAGCCAGCCGAAGTGGCGGAATCGGTAGACGCAGCGGACTCAAAATCCGCCGCCCTTAAAAGCGTGTGGGTTCGAGTCCCACCTTCGGCACCACTGATGAACTAAAGCTGTACGGCTAGTGATTGCAAGGGTTTTGCCAAGTAGACTGAGCCACCTACTGAGCCACCGGCACCCTTGATGAGCGACGGACCGACCTACCTGAAACAGCGTGCTGGGGTGTGGTACGTCCACATGAAGACCCCCGGCCATGCGCGCCATGAGTACGGGGACACGCGCAGCGTATCACTGAAGACCCGCGACCATTCCCAAGCACTTCGCGCCCGCCACGCGGTCATTGCGCGACTTCAGGCTCAGCACGAAAAGGCCAAGGCCACCCCCGCTCCAACCGCTGCAGAAGCTATTGCACTGCAGGCCGAAGGTGTCCGCGCCGGCAAGGTCCACCCTGAAGACTTCGAGGGTGAGGTCGAACACTTCTTGTCGCGTGCACCTAGGGACGCCGACGGAGAGCCCGTCCTGACCCCGTCCGAACTGCGACTGATCCGGCGCGCAAAGTCTCTAGCGGATGGAGGCGTCCCGCTCCTTGATGAGCTAGCGGCGCAGTGGCTCAAGCTGGAGGCGACCCGAGGTGTCAAACAAGCGACCGTGGCGGAACGCAGGGCACACCTACAACGACTGCAGGACTTCGCAGGGGCAGATGCCGTCGCCGGTACGCTGGATCGTAGATGTGCTGTGGGTTTTGCCGAAGACGTGTTGAACCCCCTGCCCCTCTCTCTTGAACGGAAACAGTTCATCCTCGCCACCGCCCGCCGCTTCTGCGACTGGCTAGAGGTGAAGGGCCTGATTCCGTCCAATGCCTTCGACAAGGTGGGGCTGCTGCTACGCGCAGACGACACCTCACGCGAGGACCGGCAAATCTGGACCGGCTCCCAGCTAAAGCGGTTCCTACAAGAGGTCAAATCCGGCGATGCCCTGTGGCCGCTGGTCGCAATCTGCGCCTATCTCGCCTGCAGGCCCCAGGAGCTATGCAACGTCCGCACGGCCGACATCGCGGACGGGACACTCTCCATTAGGGTTAGCAAAACTGAAGCAGGCAAACGCCTCCTGCCGATCCCCGCAACTTTACAGCCTCTCGTCGCTTCGCTCGTGCGCACGTCTACCGACGGTTGGCTGCTACCTGGAATTCGCGCCACCGGCGCAGATGGCGACCGTTACACGCTGCTAGGTAAGCGCGCCTCGACTGTGCGCAAGGCAATCGGAATCGGGGAAAGCCACCCGATTTACAGCCTTAGGCACACCGGAGTGACCTTGATGGCCGACGCCGGGATTCCCAAAGAGCTACGGCAGCGCATCGTGGGCCACGTGGGCGACGGGGACGTGATAGACCGGAACTATGACAGGTCTCGTCGTCTCGTTGCGATGACTGACGCCCTGTCAAAGATCACCTTCGGCGAAGACGTGGACGCCTACGTGCGGATCACCGGAGAGGGCTACAAAGTAACCTCGAAGGTACGCGGGCGCAGCTGAGGCCCGCCAATGTATGCCCACGCCCTGCGAGTGCTACGGGGCGTGGATGGCCGGCCCACCGTTACACGCGAACGGGCGCACCAGTTATAGGGAAACGGGAAAGCGCTTGGGGGTGACACCATGGAAAGGATGACGAGTCTCCGAACCCGAGCGACGCCAACGGGCACACCAAAAGCATAGCCGAAGCCATGCGCGAGACGAGCCTGCGCCGTCGAATCCGCCACGGTGCCACCCCCAAGGGCTCAGGGGTCAACCTGCAGCGTCCATCGTGGCCTGCCCCCCAGGGGTGCAGCAATAGACCTCACGGGCAACTGAAGGCCACGGAGCGGCCGGAAGAGGCTGTTCGGGGAGGCGATCGTTAAGATCCGAAACGACCGGCAGGCGACCTGGCTTCGACCGAGGCCTTTCCAACTTGGGGGGTAGACTTCGAGCTGCGCGATTGGCGCGACGCAGAGGCTAGAGGAAATGAATGACGGACGTCCAGGCGACGCGACCATTCCCCGCCAGCACGCCATCCGGCTGGACTTTGATTGTGACCCGATGCTCCAGGCGCTCGTCACGCTTGCGGAGAGTGGTTCTGGTTTGCCCGTGACCCTTCAGACTGGGGGCATGCTCGTGACCGGAAACGTGGTCACCGGCCACCACTTTGTCCTTCATGTGCTGGATGACGTCGTGGGAACGCTGACGAATGAGGCTCTACGTGCAAACTTAAATGACACGTTTCGCTCCTTCCTCGACTTTTACCCGGCACGAACGACGCAACCGGACGGAAGGACCACCGTTTACATCCACCTCGAAAACGCCAGGTTTTTCGCGCCGGGCGAGACCCGGGCCACGCCCGACGGGAAGGGGGTGTTTTGGCGGGGGAATATCTCCCGAGTTGTCGGATTCAACTTCGGCATCCTCGAAGTTCAGTAGATGTTGTGGAACAAGCAGCAGAGCCCCAGAAAGAGCCCGCTAACGCAGCTGCGGGGGCCGAGCGAAGTTGCGCGAGAAAATATAATAAAGTCAGATATTTTAGTTAGTTGCGCAGGCGGAACCCGGGCATTAAGCTCTCCTTGCCAATCCTGGCACAGAGGATCACAACCCATGATCTATTTCCCGCCCATCACAGAAACAGAATTCCGCGCCACCGAAGGTGCCCGCATAATCGAGCAGTTTCGCAATGCTCAGAACACGAGGCCCGATGACTGGGCCCTCGCCGAAGGACTACTGCAGAAGAACGGAGCAGTCGGCGCCACCTACACCCGAGGCGATGAAACGGTGATTTACTGGGTCGAACCGACGGCCACCGGCTGGGCAGCTCCCACAGTGTACTAAGGCACCACGCGTGAACTACGGGGATAACTGAAGGTGCCGGAGGGGGCGCCTTCCAATCAATGACCGAGAATGGATTCGCCATGACCGACCCGCCGCAAGAGGCACCGATTGACCGTGATTCCCGCACTACATCATTCGGCCTTGTGCGTTACGCCGAAGATTATAGGCGGGGCGCCGTGGTGGTGTGGGATGCAGAGAGGCCACGGCTGACGATGGTGCCGTACATGCTCATTGCGCATTCCATCGAGCTGTCACTTAAGGCGTTCCTCAGGTCACGGGGGGCGACTCTGAAGGCACTTAAGAACCAATGGGGCCACACCCTGCCCGAGCTTCTGGAACACGCACTGAGTCAGCGGCTTGACCGGCTTGTGCCCGGCGCTTCCACGGCAACCCAATACGTACAGTGGTTGCATGAAGCCAACGATGAGCAATCGCTCCGTTATATCCGCACCGGGTGGACCCGCCTCCCTGACTGGGAAGTTGTCTCCGGCTTCGCTGCAGCGCTTACCGGCGGCTTACACGACCACTGCCTGCGCCGAACCATCGGAAGAGAAGGAGCGAAGGAAGCCATTCGCAACCGAGGAAGCGGATTCAACCTCCCGCCATTGCCTGAGGAAACCTGAGGGAGACACAGCGGCTACTCAGGGTACGTGAAGGTGGAACAGACCGGCCCATATCGCGAACAGCAGAATTGAGGCCCGTCCGCGACCGCACCGGCCAGAGCGCCACGCGATAGCCGCTGATCACGCGCATCCGAGTCATCCTCGCCAAGTAGGCCCGGACGCCAAGTCTGCCATCCGGGCGCTCAGTCCTAGCGCTTCTTCCCCGGGAGCGCGTGATCGAAGCACCGCACCGGGTCGCGGGCCGGAGGAGGACTCACTTCCTGCCGTTGCGAGGTGGTGGGCGGGGGCGGCGGCGTGCTGGGCTTATTGTCGGTCATGGCTACCTCATCTAAGTTTGTTAGGTGGACCCTGGTGGGGTTCTCGGGCGACCCGAAAGTTACCGCGAGGTAGGGTATCCCAGAAACGGCAAAGGCTACGAGGCTTGCTACCACCAACCTATTAACCCAGAATATCCAGCGCGACTTCTTTCTGTTCTGCTCGCCGTTTTGACCGGCAGACTTTGCGTATAGGTCGTCCATACTGTTGTGGAACGCCGCCGCCGCCTCGTCGTCAATCTCTTGCTTCGAGCGCCCCTCACCCTTCGATAAGCTGACCGCCTGCCACTGACGCTTGTCAGCGAGCATATGCCGCATGTCTGGGGTGTGGTCATATCCGTAACCAGACACTGCTCGAACCAGGCAGTAGAGAGTGGCGGCAATCAGCCCTGCGGTAACAAGTAGACCCGTAATGAGCAGATGGTTGGCAACGCTGCAATCTGTTGAGGCAGCCTTTGACATCGAATATGTGGCGCCGATGAGCAGCGTCGTTGCGCCGATTTGCAATGACAGGCTGGAGTTAAGCGCGTCTCGTCGCTGTAGCTCCCAAAAGTGATGGTCTTTAAAAGTGCTGTCTCTGTCCATGAGGTGTGCCCGGATTTTCCGCCAAGAATACTCGACAGGTGGGCGCGAGCGGCGTTTTTCAGAAAATTTCGCGAAGGGGCATCGATAGATCGGAACCGGCAAAATTCCCCCGGCACCCCCTCCCCCGCGCCCCCATCCACCCGGCGCATCTCGACCGCCCCGACCCTATCCCCAGCCCGTCAGCACACCATCTGCAGCGCATACCGAGGGGGCCTGATGGGAATGAGCTAGGGCCGTGCAGAAG
>NZ_JASCOP010000163.1:0-7116 GCF_029959395.1 Stenotrophomonas sp. PS02300 | reverse complement strand
GGGGGGGGGGGGGGGGGGGGGGTGGGCGCGCGGCCCGGGGTGGGGGCGGGGGGGGGGGGGGGGGGCGCCCCCCCCCGGCGCCGATGCCTGCGCCGAGCGCGACGCACGCGCGGGCGGGTTCGACGGTTTCCTGCGGCTGCCGGTGACCGGGGCACGGTTGGCCGCCGCCGTGGTGGGCGCATGATCGGCGGGCTGCGCGCAGGCGCCCACCCGCTGCAGCGCCTGCTTCCGGCGCTGCTCGCGCTCCTGCTGCTTGCGGCATCGGTTCGCGCGGCGCCACCCACGGCGCTGCGCTTCACCACCGCCGACGGGTTGCCGTCCAATGCGGTGCACCAGGTGGTGGAAGACCGCGACGGCTATCTGTGGTTTGCCACCGATGATGGCCTGGCCCGCTTCGATGGGCAGCGTTTCCGGATCTGGCGGATGGAGCAGGGGCTGGCCGACAACCAGCTGCTGTCGATGGCGACGGATGCGCAGGACCGGTTGTGGATCGGCACGGGGCAGGGCCAGCTCATGCGCATGTCGGCCGACCGCAGCCATATCGAACGCTTCGACCGCGCGCGCTTTCCCGCGCTGGCGGGCGTGGCGATCGGTGTCGTGCTGCCAGCGCCGGATGGCGTGGTGTGGTTCGGTACGCGCGACGCGGGTCTGTTCCGGCTGGGGCCGGGGCATCGGCTGCGTCAGTACCTGCCCACCGCGAACGCGGACGGCCTGCCGGACCGTCGCGTCGACCACCTGGCGCTTGCGGCCGACGGCACGCTCTGGGTGGGAACGCCGCGCGGCCTGGCGCGCTGGCGCAACGGTCGTTTCCTGCCGCCGCCCACGATGCTGGCCACTGCGCCGGTCAGCGCGCTGCTGGTGGATGCAGAACAGCGCCTGTGGGTGGGCGGCGCGGCAGGACCGTGGCGGGCCTCGGATGAGGGGCGGCTGGAACCGCTGGATGCACCAGCGGGCACGCGCGCGCTGGGCGCTTCGCACAGCGGTGGCCCGTGGCTGGGCGAGGACGACAGGGTGTGGAAGAGCGGCGCCGGCCAACTGCCTGGGGTGGGGGTCGCCCCATTGGGCAGCGCCGATGTGCCCCGGTTCCGCAAGGCCCTGGAAGATCGCCACGGCAGCCTCTGGTTGCTGGGGCGGCATCTTGGGGTATGGCGGCTGCCCCCGCATTGGCAGCATTTCAGCTCGCTTGATGAGGCGTCGCAGGAGCTGCCGGCGATCAGCGCGGCACACCTGGATCCGGACGCACCGCCGCTCGGGTTGGCCTGCGCCGATGGCAGCCGCTGGCGGCTGGATGGCAAGGGGATCCAGCGGCAGCCGGCTGGCAGCACCGGCACCCGGCAGTGGCGCTGGGATGCAATGGATCAGCTTCGTCCACCAGGTCCACTGGCGCTGCATTGCGATGCGGACAACGGCCTCTGGTGGGGAGGCCGGCATGGCTTGACCCGATGGGCTGAAGGTCGCTTCCACCCCGTTGCCGGCGTGGAAGGCGAGGTCAGCGCGCTGCACCTGGCCGAGGACGGCGCGCTGTGGGTCGCCAGCACGGGTATGGTGCGGCGCTATCGGATCCAGGACGGCGTGGCCAGGCCCGGCGTGCAGATCGATGCACGGCAGGGGCTGCCGTCGCTGCGGCTGGCCTCCCTGGCCAGCGACGCACACGGCGCGTTGTGGGCCAGCAGCGCGCGCGGCCTGCTGCGTATTCGCCCCCGCGAGGGCCAGGTACGGCTGTACACGCGAAGCGAAGGGGTGCCCGACGCCGTGTTCAATGCACGGCTGCAGGCCGATGGATCGACCATGCTGGCCGTGGATGCACACGGCCGCAGGGTGCGGTTCGACCCGGTGGGGCTGGCCGCGTGCAGGGGCGAGCCGGCGCTGGTGGTGGAGCGTGTGCAGCTGCACCGCGATGGCCTGCTGCAGGTGCTCCCTTCCAAGGCGGCGCTCCACCTGCAGCCGGACGATCGGGATATCCAGGTCAGCGTCCGCTTGCTGGGCGCTGCGATGCCGGCGCGCCAGCAGTACCGGTTCCGGCTGTGCGGGCTGGATCGGGACTGGATCCGGGTGGGCCGCAGCGGAACCCGCGGCTTCCCGCGACTGCCACCCGGCGAGCACCGCCTGGAGTTCCAGGCACGGTTGGCCGACGGCAGCTGGTCGTCAACCCGGACGTTGCTGCTGCAGGTCGAGCGCAGCGGCTGGCACCACCCGGTGCTGGTGGGCGCACGGACAGCGGCGGGCGCGCTGCTGGTGGGAGGGGGAGCATGGGCGGCGGTACGCCGCGTCGCGCGGGGTCGGCGGGCACAGGCATCGGCACAGCGGCTGTCGCTGGCGCTGCGCTCGGCGCAGGCCAAAGCGCACTACCTTGCGACCCTGGGGCATGAAGTGCGCACACCGCTCACGGGTATCCTGGGCATGGCCGAGCTGCTGCTGTCATCGCCCCTGCATGCGGCCCAGCGGCAGCCGTTGGAGCGGATACAGCGGAGCGGACACGCGCTGCTGGAACGGGTCAACCGCGCATTGGACGAGGCCCGCCTGGAGGCCGGATGTACGCCCCTGCAGGCGGCCGACTTCGAGGTAAGCGCCTTCCACCGGCGGTGGTTGGCGCGCCAGGTGTTGCCGTCCTGCCGTCGTGGCACCGCGCTGGCCGTGTGCCTGCAGGTGGCGGACGACGCTCGCGCGCATGGCGATGCGCTGCGACTCGCTCAACTGCTCGACGCGGTCGCGCGGGTCGTGGGCAGGCACACCGGCGCCGGGCACATGGTGTTGGTGGTGGCGTGGCGCCCCGGGCGCGAGGGACTGCTGTGGACGTTCAACGCCGGCGGGCGCGCCGTGCACCCGGCGGGGCGCGGTACCGGCAAGGCCGTGCCGACGCCGTCGCTGGCCTCCCTGCGCATGGGGTTGACCGCCGCCGAACGTCTCGCCGGGGCCCTCGGTGGCACCCTGCGCGTTCACGCAACGGGCAGCAGGCGGTGGCGCGTGCAGGTGGGGATTCCGATGCCGACGGTGGCGCCGCCGCCGCGCGGTCGGGTGTTGCTGGTGGACGACGATCCCCAGGCCGCCCGTGCGGGCAGTACGCTGCTGTCCGCGCAGGGCTGGCAGCCGGTGCATGCGCCGCACGCGCTGGCCGGGCTGACCGAGCTGGCGGCGGGCCGGTTCGACCTGGTGCTGGTGGACATCGAACTGTCCGGCATCGATGGGCTGGCCCTGATCGGCCTGCTGTCTGCGCGGAGCGAGTCCGCGCCGGTGCTGGCGATGAGCCGGCAGCCCGCTGCGGACCTGCCTGGGCGGGTTCGTGCCGCCGGCGGTGCTGGAACACTGCCCAAACCGCTTACAGCCGGGACGCTGCGCCGGGCGCTGCAGCAGGCCGGCGGGGCCTGACGGTTCGTTCCGATCCAGCGAACCGTTTACCATCCACCCCGTGGCTTGCGCTTTTTGCGACAAGTCCTGCCCGATCCGCTCCAGGAGATTGCTTGGTGTTGCCTACGCGTTGGCTGCTCCTGTTCGGGTTGCTGTGCCTGTGGCCGTCGCTGGCGGCCGCGCAGCCGGTACCGCCAACGCCGCGCCAGCTGACCGTATTCGATGGCCTGCCGTCCAACACCGTCAACCGCATGGCCGAAGACGGGTACGGCTACCTGTGGTTGGCCACCAACGATGGGCTGGCCCGGTTCGACGGCCGCAATTACCGGGTCTGGCGCGCTGAAGATGGCCTGCGCGACAACATGGTGTGGAGCGTGCATGTGGATGCGCGCAACCAGCTGTGGATCGGCACCGAGAATGCCGGGCTGGCGATGATGTCGGCCGACCGCCGCGAGCTGCGCTTCTTCGACCGTGCCAGCAACCCGGTGATCGGCAGCAACACGGTCTGGAGCCTGGCCTCCACCGGCGACGGGGCGCTCTGGTTCGGCACCTACGAAGGCGGCCTGCACCGGCTCGACCGCAATGGCGTGATCACCCGCTTCATGCCGGAGCCGGGCAACCGGCGCAGCCTGCCGGCAGCGTCGGTGACGCACATGGCCACCACCCGTGACGGCAGCCTGTGGGTCGGCACCAAGGCGGGGCTGGCGCGCTGGACCGGCCGCGATTTCGAGCGGGTGCCCGCATCCAAGCTGCCCACGCCGCTGGTCAACGGGCTGACCGCCGAACTCGATGGCAGCTTGTGGATCAGTACCAATGCCGGCACGGTGGTGCGCCGCGCGGACGGCAGCTTCGCCCCGGCGCCGTGGAAGGTGGATGCCGGCGACCAGGTACTGGGCATGATGCTGCGCGACGAGCAGGGCGGGTACTGGCTCGACACCCGGTCCGGGCTCGGGCGTGCCTACCAGGACCGCTTCCAGCAGGTTCCGCTGTACAGCGCGGTGGCCCGTGGCCAAGTGCGCCCCAACTGGACCGGCGCGTACGAAGACCGCGAAGGCGGGATCTGGCTGGCCAGTACCAACAGTGGCCTGTGGCACCTGCTGCCGCGCTGGTGGCAGTTCTCGGTGCTGTCGCGGCTGGAGGATGACCCGGCCTCGCTTCGCAACGGCTACGTGCTGGGCATGGCCGCATCGGCCAATGGCGGCGTGTGGGCCGTGGGCACCCATGGCGCACTGGACCGCTTCGACCCGGTGACCGGCAAGGTGGACCAGCACCGGACCTGGGTGGACGGTCCGCAGTGGCTGCTGTCGGTGCTGGAAGACCCGCGCGGCCATGTCTGGATTGGATCGCACGAAGCGCTGCTGCGTTACGACCCCGGTACCGGCTCCCTGCAACGCTGGGGCAGTGATGCCGGCGCCGATGCCGCCATGGAAGGCGACGTGGATGCGCTGGTGCTGTGCGACGGCGGCGGGGTCTGGAGCGCATCGTCCGGCGGATTGCAGCAGCGTGGCCTGGACGGCGGCGTGCGGCAGCGGATCGCGGCCGGTACGAGCGGGTTGGTGCCCGGACAGCAGGTCCTGGACCTCATGTGCGGTCCGCAGGACCATCTCTGGGTGGCCACCAACCAGGGCCTGCTGCAGTGGGTGCCTCCGCGTGCGCGGTTCGAGGCGGTGCCCGGCGCGGCGGGTGTCGCCAGTCATGCCCTGGCGCCGGCCAACGATGGCTCGGTGTGGGTATCGGAAGAAGGTCGCTTGATCCGCTACCGCTGGAACGGGAAGCGGCTGGAGCGCGAGGCGCAGGTCGGGCCGGAAGAGGGCTTCCCGCAGCTGTCGGCGACGGGATTGGTGGTCGACGCCCAGGACATCGTGTGGGCCGCCAGCTCGCGCGGCCTGATCCGCGTCGATCCCAACCAGGGCAGCGTGCGCCAGTACGGCGTGCGCGATGGGCTGCCCAGCCAAGAGTTCCGCCGCGGCACGCTGGTGCGCACGGCCAGCAACCACATTGCCGGCGGCACGCCGGCCGGGGTGGTGCTGTTCGATCCGGACCAGGTGCGCCCGGCGACCCGGCGCGCGCCGCTGGTGATCGAGCGCGTCGAGGTACGCCGTGGCGAGCGGGTGCTGGACCTGACCCACCTGGCGCCGCTGGAAATCGCCGATGCCGACCGCGACCTGCGCATCGTGGCGCGGTTGCTGTCCTTTGCCGACTCGTCGTCCAACAGTTATCGCTACCGCCTGGCCGGCTACGACCCGGATTGGGTGGAAGTGGGGCCGGGCGGCGAACGTGTGTTCTCGCGGCTGCCGCCCGGGCGGTATCGGCTTGAGGTGCAGGCGCGCTCGGCCGACCTGGTCTGGTCGCGGGTGCAGGTACTGGAATTCCGCGTGATGCCGCCCTGGTGGCGCAGCGTTTCGGGGCTGCTGGTGATGGCTTCGATCGCCTTGCTGCTCATGAGCCTGTTCGCCTGGTTGTACCGGCGCCGCGTGCAACGCCGCCACGCCTACCAGCTGGCCCTGCACAAGCAGGAACTGGCCGAACAGGCATCGGCCGCCAAGACGCGCTTCCTGGCCAACCTGGGCCACGAAGTGCGCACGCCGATGACCGGCGTGCTGGGCATGAGCGAGCTGCTGCTGGGCTCGCCGTTGAACGCGCAGCAGCGCAGCTACACCGAATCGATCCGGCATGCCGGCGAGCACCTGCTGCACCTGGTGAACGACGCGCTGGACCTGGCGCGGATCGAATCGGGGCGACTGCAGCTGCAGGCGCAGCCGTTTGCACTGCAGGGCGTGATCGATGATGCCTGCACGTTGATGGCGGCACTGGCCGAGCAGAAAGGGCTGCGCTTCGTGGTCGACAACGAACTGGCGCCTGGCCTGTGCAGCGTGGGTGATGCGGTACGGGTCCGGCAGATCCTGCTCAACCTGCTGGGCAACGCGGTGAAGTTCACCAGCAGCGGCGAAGTGCGCCTGAAGGTGCGTGCCCTGGCGCCGGCGCGCGGGCTCTACTTCGAAGTCTCCGACACCGGGCCCGGGATCAGCAGCGACCAGCAGCAGCGCCTATTCCGGCGCTTCGAGCAGGCCGACGGTGCGCGCACTGCCGCGCAGTATGGTGGCAGCGGCCTGGGCCTGGCGATCTGCCGCGAGCTGGCGCTGGCCATGCAGGGCCAGATCGGGGTGGAAAGCCAGCTGGGCGTGGGCACGCGCTTCAGCGTGACGCTGCCGCTGCCGCTGCAGATGGCCGACGCCACGGTCGGCAGCGCCGGCGTTGCCGAGGGCCACCCTCTGCCGCCGTTGCGCCTGCTGCTGGTCGAGGACGACGACACCGTGGCCAGCGTGATCATCGGGCTGCTGAGCGCGCGCGGGCACGAGGTGGTGCACGCCGCGCACGCGCTGGCAGCGCTGCGTGAAGTGAGCGATGCGCCGTTCGACGTGGTGCTGCTGGATCTTGACCTGCCCGGCCTGGGCGGCATGGAACTGGCCGGGCACCTTCGCAACCAGGGCTATGCAATGCCGTTGCTGGCGGTTACCGCGCGTACCGACCCGGGCATCGAACAGCAGGTGCGCGAGGCCGGCTTCCAGGGGTTCCTGCGCAAGCCGGTGACCGGTGACCTGCTGGAACAGGCGATCGCGCGGGTGGTGGTTGAGGGGCGGGGGTGACGGAGCATGGCCGCGTTGCCGGCCACGAAAGGTCATCGGACCAACGGTCCGCTGCTACGAGGTGGCGGCACACCCAGCGGCTATTAACCCACCACTTACACAAACCCCCGTGAGGGGGGGGGGT
>NZ_JASCOP010000162.1:0-7331 GCF_029959395.1 Stenotrophomonas sp. PS02300 | reverse complement strand
GGACACGCATGGCGTGTCTCTACGCGGTGGGGCGCCGTGCCCCCATGCGCCCGCAACGTTGCCGGCACACGTAGCGACACGCCATGCGTGTCCCACGTGGACCCAACCCCGCGCGGCTTTGCCAAACCCGCCCAAATCCCCACCGGCGACCGCTTCCCGCCACAATTCCGCATTACCCTGTGCACCCGTTTCCGGAATCGCCGTCGATGCGCCGTCGCACCCTCGCTCTTGCCCTGTCGCTGCTGCTGCCCGCCACCGCGTTCGCCCAGGCCCAGCCGCAGCCCCAGCCGACCGCATCGACCCCGGCGACCAGCGCCCCCGTCACCCTCACCGCCGCGCCCGCCGACTGGCGCGCGCTCGACGGCCAGCACGTGCGCATCGCCGCCCCGCTGACCCTGGCCGGCACCGACGGCCTGACCCGCTTCGGCGAACTCACCGTCGCCTTCGACGGCCGCCTCTGGCAGCCCAGCGAAGTGGCCGCCCCAGGCACCGGCGCCCATACCAATGTGATCGCCGACAACCAGCGCCGGCGCCTGCTGCTCGACGACGGCAGCAGCGCGCGCGACCCCGGCCCGGTCGCCTACCTGCCCGCCGGCGCCACCCTGCGCACCGGCACCGTGCTGCGCAACGTGGAAGGCATCGTCCACGTGGACGCCAAGGGCACCCCGCGCCTGCAGGTCACCACCCCGCTGAAGCTGCCCGCGCTCAACCGCCCGGCCGCCCCGGTGGTGCCCGGCGCGCTCAAGGTGGCCGCCTTCAACCTGGAAAACTTCTTCAACGGCGACGGCCAAGGCGGCGGTTACCCGACCCTGCGTGGCGCCCGCACCCTGGCCGAACACCAGGCCCAGACCGCCAAGCTGGTGGCCACCGTCAACGCGCTCGGCGCCGACGTGGCCGCGCTGATGGAGCTGGAAAACGACGGCTACGGCCCGCAGTCGGCCATTGCCGAACTGGTCGCCGCACTCAATGCCAACCGCGGCAAGGGCGCGGACTGGGCCTTCATCGACGCCGGCAAGGGCCCGGGCGAGAACCCCATCCGCGTGGGCATCATCTACCGCAGCTCGCGGGTGACCCCGGTCGGCGCCCCCGCCGTGCTCGAAACCGCCCCGTTCGGCCCGCACAGCCGCGTACCGCTGGCCCAGGCGTTCCGTGCCGGCAAGGGCGCGCCGTTCGTGGTGGTGGCCAACCACTTCAAGTCCAAGGGCTGCTCGGAAGCGGCCGGCGCCGATGCCGACCAGAACGACGGCCAGGCCTGCTGGAACGCCATCCGCGTGGAATCGGCGCGCCTGCTCAACCAGTGGCTGGGCACTGACCCGACGGGCGCCGGCACCACCGACGCAATCCTGCTGGGCGACTTCAACGCCTACGCGATGGAAGCCCCGATCCGCACGCTGCACGACGCCGGCTGGCGCGACGCCTTCGCCGTGGCCAAGGTCGAGCGCCCCTACAGCTACGTCTACAACGGCATGACCGGCCGCCTCGACCACGCCCTGCTCAGCCCGGGCATGGCCAAGCGCCTGCGCGGCGCGGCCGAATGGCATATCAATGCCGACGAAGCCGACGACATCGGCTACCGCGACCGCAACGAAGCCGGCCCGTGGCGCAGTTCCGACCACGACCCGTTGATCCTGGGTTTCGACCGCTAACCGAGCGGTCCGCACGCGTAGGGACACGCCATGCGTGTCCACGCGGTATCACCCCCACGCGATAAACCCAATCGCCACCACCGCCAACACCAACCCCGCGCGGTTCCACCGCGTTGTCGGCTCGCCAAACGCGAACACCCCCACCAACGCCCCCAACACCACCACGCCGATATTCATCCCGGCAAACACCGTGGCCGGGCTGTCCGGCATCGCCTGGTGGGCGTGCACGTAAAACAGGATGTTGCCGCCATTGAGCAGCCCCAACAGCGCCCCCGCACCCACGTTGCGCGCGCGCAACCGGCTGCGCCCACTGAAGTGCCGCCACAGCTGCAGCCCCAGCATCAACACAAACGCAATGCTGAAACACGCCAGCAGCGCCGCCATGGACGGCGTCCCCGACAGCGCCACCTGCTTCAGCAGCACATCCACCAGCGCAAACCCCACCCACACCGCCAGCAGCCAGCGCCAGCTGCCCGCCTCACCGGCCACCGCCGGCCCACGCGGGCGCAGGCTGATGCCCAGCATCGCCACCAGCCCCAGGCCCAACCCCAGCAGCTTCAAAGGCGTGGCCGTCTGCCCGAAGAACAGAAACGCAGCCAACAACGACAACAACAACGACAACCGCTGCGCCACATCCGTGCGCACGATCCCGGCCACCGCCACCGTGCGGCCCAGCACCAGGAACAGCGAAGGCAGCACCACCGCCAGCACCAGCAGCGCCGGCCACGGCGCATGGGTGGATTGCAGCGCCTCCAGCGGCGGCCGCAGCACCCCCGCCGTGAGCCCGGCGGCCACCAGGTAGTTCCAGGTCACCATCTGGGCGACATCCAGCTGGCGGCGCGCGGCCAGCTTCAGCAGCACCGACACCAACACGCTGCAGACCACGCTGAAAAGCAGATAGAACATGGGGTTCCAGGCAGGCGCGGCAGTGCAGCCCGCGGGGGAGCGGTATTATGACGCCATGCACAATCCCCCTTTCCCCAATGAAAGCACCACCCTGCAGCTGGCCGGCCCGGTCGGTGCGCTGGACGTGGCGGTCGACCTGCCCAAGGCCGACGTGCCCGCGCAGCCGGTGGTGGCGGTCATCTGCCACCCGCTGTCCACCGAGGGCGGCAGCCTGCACAACAAGGTGGTGACCATGGTCGGAACCACCCTGCGCGAGCTGGGCATTGCCACCGTGCGCTTCAACTTCCGCAGCGTCGGCACCTCGGCTGGTGAGTTCGACCACGGCGTGGGCGAGCAGGACGACCTCAAGGCCGTGGTGGCCTGGGTGCGCCAGCAGCGCCCCGACGCCACCCTGTGGCTGGCCGGCTTCAGCTTCGGCGCCTTCGTCTCCCTGCGCGCGGCCGCCGAGCTGCAGCCGCAGGTACTGGTCTCGATCGCCCCGCCCGCCGGGCGCTGGGACTTCGACGGTGTGCAGCCGCCGGCCAACTGGCTGGTCATCCAGGGCGAAGACGACGAAATCGTCGATCCGCAGGCCGTCTACAACTGGCTCGACAGCCTGGGCGCCCCGCACGAGCTGGTGCGCATGCCCGAAACCAGCCACTTCTTCCACCGCAAGCTGATCGACCTGCGCGGCGCGGTGCTCCACGGCGTCAAGGGCTGGCTGCCGAACCCGGAAAGCGCCACCGCATGAGTGATACCGCACTGACCCCGTCGCAGCGCTACGCCGAAGGCGTGGCCCGGGGCGAATGGCAGAACGACCCGGCCCAGCACGCCGCCCTGGCCGAGCTGGACCGCATCCACCTGGCCCTGGTCGACAGCGCCCAGGACGGCTGGCTGGACCGCCTTTCGGCCTTCTGGAAGAAGCCGGACCCGGTCAAGGGCCTGTATTTCTGGGGCGGGGTAGGGCGCGGCAAGACCTTCCTGGTGGACCTGTTCTACGACGGGCTGCCGATCGAGCAGAAGTACCGCACCCACTTCCACCGCTTCATGCGCGGCATCCACGAGCGCCTGCGCGAGCACCAGGGCCAGAGCGACCCGCTGGCCCGGATCGCCCAGGAATGGCGCGCCAAGCTGCGCGTGCTGGTGCTGGACGAGTTCTTCGTCACCGACATCGGCGATGCCATGCTGCTGGCGCGCCTCCTTGAGCGCCTGTTCGCCGAAGGGGTCACTCTGGTCACCACCTCCAACACGGCGGTGGAGAACCTGTACCTGAATGGGCTGCAGCGCGACAGTTTCCTGCCTGCCATTGGCCTCCTGCAGACCTACTGCGTGGAGCTGTACGCCGAGGGCACCGAAGACTACCGGATGCGCGCGCTGACCCATTCGCCGGTCTACCAGGCCCCGCGCGACGAGCACAGCGACGCCTGGCTGGCCAGCCGCTGGGCCGCGCTGAGCGGCGGCCAGCCGCCCAAGCCGGGCAACATCGAGATCGAAGCGCGCAAGATCCCGGTGCGCGCCCGCGGCAAGAGCATCGTCTGGTTCGACTTCAAGGCCCTGTGCGAAGGCCCGCGCGGCCCCTCCGACTACATCGAGATCGCCCGCGAGTTCAACACCGTGCTGCTGGGCGACATCCCGCATTTCGACCGCATGAATGAAGATGCCGCCCGCCGCTTCGTGAACCTGATCGACGAGCTGTACGACCGCCACGTCAACCTGGTCTGCACCGCCACCGACGCCCCGGTAGCCCTCTACACCGGCACCCGCCTGCAGGGCGCCTTCGAGCGCACCGCCTCGCGCCTGATAGAGATGCAGAGCGCCGAATACCTGGGCACGCCCCACCGGGCGTGACCAAATTTGTTACGCCCACGTGACGCCCATCGTTCCGTTTTTCGAACGCTTGAATCGCACGAAAAGTCGCCCCCAACCCTTGACTGCGCACTCGCTTTCGACAGGTCGCGACCGTTCGTCGGACGCCCCGAACACCGAAACCTTGCGCCGCAAGGGATTGCCCTGATTCACTACATTTGGCGTTGACGGCCCCCTACACCCCCACTATCTTGTGGCTGTCGGTCCCGACGACCCCAAGTCGAAGGGCCAAACGGGCCCACCGCCCACCGACAACCGCATGCCGTACAGGGTGCGGCGCTGGTAGCGCCAGTCTCCGGGGGGAGATGACCGGTGAAGCAAGGGGAATCGTCCGCAGCGCCGTTGCGCCGGTCGCGCCCCATGCGACACCGATAGTCCACCCTGAGCGCTGAGCGCATCGGCCCCACGCCTGCCCCGCAGGTGACCCTGCACCACCCCAAATCACGCCAAGAGGAAAACGCCGTGAGCACCGAAACCAGCGCAGCCACCGACCAGGAAAGCGAATTCCTGTTGACTTCGCCGCCGACCAATACGGCGATGAGCGTCACCAAGCGCAATGGAACGACCGAGCTGGTGGATCTGAACAAGATCGTGCGCGCGGTGCAGCGTTCGGCGGAAGGCCTGCACGCGGTCGACCCGATGCGCGTGGCCACCCGCACCATTTCCGGCCTGTACAACGGCGCCACCACCCAGGAACTGGACGAGCTGTCCATCCGCACCGCCGCCCTGCTGATCGGTGAAGAGCCGGAGTACGGCCGCCTGGCCGCGCGCCTGCTGGCCAACTACATCGCCAAGGAAGTGTCGGGCCAGGAAATCCACGCCTTCTCGCAGTCGGTGGGCCGTGGCCACGAAGTGGGCCTGATCAACGACCGCCTGCTGAACTTCGTGCAGACCAACGCGCGCAAGCTCAACGATGCCATCGACATCGGGCTGGACCTGAACTTCGATTACTTCGGCCTGCGTACCCTGTACGACCGTTACCTGCTGCGCCACCCGCACACCCGCAAGGTGATCGAGACCCCGCAGCAGTTCTTCCTGCGCATCGCCAGCGCCCTGAGCGAAGACGTGGCCGAAACCCTGGCGCTGTACAAGCGCATGGGCAACCTGGACTACCTGCCGTCCAGCCCGACCCTGTTCAATTCCGGCACCACCCACGAGCAGCTGTCCTCGTGCTTCCTGCTCGACTCGCCGCAGGATTCGCTGGAATCGATCTACTCCAAGTACGGCGACATCGCCCAGCTGTCCAAGTTCAGCGGCGGCATCGGCGTGAGCTACACCCGCGTGCGTTCGCGCGGCTCGCTCATCAAGTCCACCAACGGCCACTCCAACGGCATCGTGCCGTGGCTGAAGACCATGGATTCGTCCGTGGCCGCCGTGAACCAGGGTGGCAAGCGCAAGGGCGCGGCCTGCGTGTACCTGGAAACCTGGCACGCCGACATCGAGGACTTCCTCGAACTGCGTGACAACACCGGTGACGAATCGCGCCGTGCGCACAACCTGAACCTGGCCAACTGGATCCCGGACCTGTTCATGAAGCGCGTCGAGGCCGACCAGGAATGGTCGCTGTTCGATCCGCGCGTGGTGCCCGAATTCACCGACCTGTTCGGTGAAGCCTTCGAGCAGGCGTACCTGCAGGCCGAAGCGCAGGGCAAGGCCAACCGCACCATCTCCGCGCGCAAGCTGTACTCGCGCATGATGCGTACCCTTGCCGAAACCGGCAACGGCTGGATGACCTTCAAGGACAAGTGCAACCGCGCCAGCAACCAGACCCTGCGCGCCGGCAACGTGATCCACCTGTCCAACCTGTGCACCGAAATCCTGGAAATCACCTCGGCTGAAGAAACCGCGGTGTGCAACCTGGGCTCGATCAACCTGGGCAACCATTTCGACGCCCACGGCGAGTTCGACTACGACAAGCTGGCCGACACCGTGCGCCTGGCCATCCGCCAGCTCGACCGCGTGATCGACCTGAACTTCTACCCGATCGAATCGGCACGCCGCGGCAACCTGCGCTGGCGCCCGGTTGGCCTGGGCTGCATGGGCCTGCAGGACGTGTTCTTCCGCAAGCGCCTGGCCTTCGACAGTGCCGAAGCCCGCGCGCTGTCCAAGAAGATTGCCGAAACCATCTACTTCCACGCGCTGGAAACCTCGGTCGAACTGGCCCAGGAACGCGGCAAGCACCCGTCGTTCGCCGACACCCGTGCCGCCAGCGGCGAACTGCAGTTCGACGCCTGGAACGTGGTGCCCGAAGACACCGCACGCTGGGATGCCCTGCGTGAGCGCATCAAGGAACATGGCCTGCGCAACTCGCTGATGATCGCCATCGCCCCGACCGCGACCATCGCCTCCATTGCCGGGTGCTACGAGTGCGTGGAACCGCAGGTGTCCAACCTGTTCAAGCGCGAAACCCTCTCGGGCGACTTCCTGCAGGTCAACCGTTACCTGGTGAACGAGCTGAAGAAGCTGGGCCACTGGACCCCGGAAATGCGCGACGCCATCAAGCTGGCCGAAGGCTCCATCCAGGGCATCGCCCAGATTCCGGAAACCCTGCGCCACGTGTACCGCACCGCCTGGGAACTGCCGATGCGTTCGCTGATCGACATGGCCGCCGAGCGTGGCGCGTTCATCGACCAGTCCGCCTCGCTCAACCTGTTCATGGAAAGCCCGAACATCGGCGCGATGTCGTCCATGTACATGTACGCCTGGAAGCAGGGCATCAAGACCACCTACTACCTGCGTTCGCGTCCGGCCACCAAGATCGCCAAGACCACCGTCAGCAGCTACACCCCGGTGGAAGCCGTGGCCTGCTCGCTGGAAAACCCGGAAGCCTGCGAGGCGTGCCAGTAAAAGGCGTGCCGGCCCGCCGGGCCGGCCCCCGCCGGCTGCCCCGCCCCACCGGCGGGGGCGACCCCCGCAAGCCGGGTGTGGCGGGGA
>NZ_JASCOP010000161.1:0-7389 GCF_029959395.1 Stenotrophomonas sp. PS02300 | reverse complement strand
CGCCAGGGGCGCAGCACGAATCCGGGGCCTTCCAGCCGCAGCGGCCGGTCAGGCATGGCCACCGACCGAAGGCGTTTCAGCTTCCTGCTTCTCCAGCTCACGGGCCACCGCTTCCGGCGAGCGCGTGTACGGCGCCAGCAGCGAATAGAACGCCGGGACCACGAACAGCGACAGGAAGGTGGAAACGGTGACGCCGAAGATCACCACGATGCCGATGGTGCCGCGGCTGGCCGAACCTGGGCCACCGGCCACCACCAGCGGGATCGCCCCGACCACGGTGGCTATGGAGGTCATCAGGATCGGGCGCAGGCGCACCATCGCCGATTCGACGATGGCGCGGTGTACATCACGCCCTTCATCGCGCAGCTGGTTGGCGAATTCGACGATCAGGATGCCGTTCTTGGCGGCCAGGCCGACCAGCATGACGATGCCGATCTGGCTGAACAGGTTGATGGTGCCCCCGCTGACATACAGGCCCAGCAGCGCGCCGAGCACGCCCAGCGGCACGGTGAGCATGATCACCAGCGGGTGGATGAAGCTTTCGAACTGTGCGGCCAGCACCAGGTACACCACCAGCAGGGCCATGGCGAAGGTGAGCAGCACCGCGCTGCCGGCGTTCTGGTATTCGCGCGATTCGCCCTTCCAGTCGATCTGCGCGTGCTGCGGCAGTTCTTCGCGTGCCGTCTGCTGGGCCCAGGCAATGGCCTCGCCAAGCGGGTAGCCCGGCGCGAGACCGGCGCTGATGGTGATCGCGCGCAGGCGGTTGAAGCGGTTGAGGTTGCCCGCCTCGGCCACTTCGCTGAGCGTGACCAGGTTGGACAGCGGCACCAGCTCACCATTGGTGGCGCGCACGCGGATGGCGGCGAGGTCGTCGGGCGAGGCGCGGCCTTCGCGGCCGGCCTGGACCAGCACGTCGTATTCCTCGCCGTTGTCGACGAAGGTGGTGACGCGGCGCGAGCCCATCATGGTTTCCAGCGCCGAACCGATCGCGGTGACCGACACGCCGAGGTCGGCCGCACGCTGGCGGTCGATGTTCACCCGCATCTGCGGGCGGGTTTCCTTGTAATCCGAATCGGGGCCGACCAGGCCGGGGTTGTCGGCCATGCGCTCGAGCATGCGGTCGCGCCACTGCGCGATTTCGGCGTATTCGGGCCCGCCCAGCACGATCTGGAACGGCTGGCCCTGGCTGCGGACCAGGCCGCCACCGACCTGGGTGCGCACGCGCACGCCGCGGATGCCATCGAGGTCCTTCTGCAGTTCAGCCGCCACTTCCGGCGTGGCGGTGGCGCGCTCGCGCCACGGCTGCAGGAACACGCTGATGCGGCCGGTGTGCATTTCCTCGCTTGCCCCGAAGCCACCGGGCACGCGCGGGTTGGCACGCACGATGGGTTTGTCATCGCCGACGTAGCCGGCCACGATCTTTTCCACCTGCTGCACCTGGCCCACGGTGTAGTCGTAGCCGGCGCCTTCGGGGCCGTCGATCATGATCTGGAACGAGCCACGGTCTTCGGCCGGGGCCAGTTCGGAGGGCAGCACCTTGAGCAGCAGCGCGCTGGCGGCCAGCGACAGCAGCATCACCACCGCGTAGATCCAGGTCTTTCCCACGTGCTTGTCGAGCACGCGGCCGTAGGCGGCCGAGACGCGATCCAGGTTGCGGTTGATCAGCCCGTGCAGGCCGCGCGGCGCCTGGCCGGTGTGCGGCTTGAGCAGCTTGGAGGCCATCATCGGGGTGAGCGTCAGCGACACGAACGCCGACAGCGCCACGGCGGCGGCCAGCGCTACGGCCAGCTCGCGGAACAGGCGGCCGGTGTTGCCTTCCAGGAAACCGACCGGCAGGAACACGGCGACCAGCACGGCGGTGGTGGCGATGACCGCGAAGGCCACCTGTGCGGTGCCGCGCTTGGAAGCCACCAGCGGTGGCTCGCCCAGGTCGATGCGGCGCTGCACGTTTTCGACCACGACGATGGCATCGTCCACCACCAGGCCGATACACAGCACCAGTGCGAGCAGGGTCAGCAGGTTGATCGAGAAGCCGAAGGCATACAGGGCGATGAAGGCGGCCACCAGGCAGACCGGCACGGTCACCGCTGGAATCAACGCGGCGCGGAAACTGCCCAGGAACAGCCAGATCACCGCCAGCACCAGCAGCATGGCTTCCACCAGCGTGGCGTACACGCGGTCCACGGCGGCTTCAATGAAGGTGGTGTTGTCGAAGGCCACGAAGATGTGGGTGCCTTCGGGCAGGGTCAGCCCGACCCGTTCGGCTTCGGCGCGCGCGGTGCGCGCCACGTCCAGCGAGTTGGCGGTAGAGGTCTTGACGATGCCCAGGCCGATGCCGGGTTCGCCGTTGCTGCGGTAATACGCGCGGCGTTCGGAGGAGGCCAGTTCGATCTTGGCCACGTCGCCCATGCGCACCACGTAGCCATCGGCGCCCTTGCCGAGCGGGATGGTGGCGAAGTCTTCGGGCTTTACGTAGTTGCGCTCCACGCGCAGGGTGAAGTCGCGGTCGGCCGATTCGATGCGGCCGGCCGGCAGTTCGACGTTTTCGTTGCGCAGCGCGGTTTCCACATCTCCCACGGTCAGGCCGCGCGCGGCGAGCTGGTCGCGGTCGAGCCAGATGCGCATGGCATAGCGCTGGCGCCCGCCGATGCGGACCTGGGCCACGCCATCGAGGCTGGAGAAGCGGTCGACCACGTAGCGGTCGGCGTAGTCGCTCAGCTCCAGCGTGTTCATGCTGGAGGAGGTCATGTTGAACCAGATGATCGGGTCGGCGTCGCTCTCGACCTTGGCGATTTCCGGCGGGCGCGCCTCTTCGGGCATGCGGTCGGCGACGCGGCTGACGGCGTCGCGCACGTCGTTGGCGGCCGCTTCGATATCGCGGTTGGAGGTGAATTCGATGCTGACCTGGGCGCGCCCGTTGGAGCTGCGCGCGTTGATGGTGTCGATGCCTTCGATGCCGGCCAGGGCATCTTCCAGCACCTGGGTGATGCGGCTTTCGATGACGGCCGCCGAGGCGCCGGTGTAATCGACCGAGACCGAGACGATGGGCGGGTCGATCGCGGGCAGCTCGCGCAGGGTCAGGCGGGTGAACGACATGATGCCCAGCACGACCAGCAGCAGGCTCATCACCACGGCGAACACCGGCCGTTGGATGGAGATGTTGGAGAGCTTCATCCGGCGTTGCCCACGGGCGCAGCGGCAGCGGTCGCGCCGGTCGGGGCGCGGGTGGTGCCGGCCGGGGCCGGATCGGTGGCCTTCTCCGCGGCCGGGCTGACGGCCGGGGTGGCGGGCGCAGGTGCAGGCGTTGCAGCCGGCGCGGCGGTGTCATTCACCTTCAGGCCGGGACGCAGCTTGCCGGTGCCGTCGACGACGATGCGGTCGCCGGCCTTGAGCCCTTCGCGGATTTCAACGACGCCGGAGCGGCGCGCGCCGCTGACCACGTCGACGCGTTCGACCACGTGGTCGGGTTTGACGCGGAACACGAAGGAGTCGCGGCCGACCTGGACCACGGCGATTTCGGGAATGACCAGCGCCTGGCGTTCGGGGCGGAACATGCGCACGTCGAGCAGCATGCCCGGGCGCAGGGCGTGGTCGGCGTTGATGAAGTCGGCGCGCACGGTGACGGCGCGGGTGCCGGGATCGACGCGGGTATCGATGGTGGCCACGTCGCCTTCGAAGGTGCGGCCCGGGTAGGCGACGCTGGTGGCGCTGACCTTGTCACCCTTGGCCAGCGAGGCCAGTTCGGCTTCGGGCACCTGGAAATCGACGTGCATGCGTTCGATGTCGTCGAGGGTGGCGATGACGGTGGTGGGGGTGACCAGCGAGCCTTCGCTGACCTGGCGGATGCCGAGCACGCCGGCAAACGGCGCGCGCACGCGGCGGTCGCCGATGTCGGACTGCATTTCGCGCACGCGGGCTTCGGCGGCATCGCGGATGGCGCGCTGGGTGTCGAGGGTGGCGCTGGCGACGAGCTGCTGGGCGGCCAGTTCACGCTGGCGCTTGTACAGCTGGTCGGCTTCGGCAAAGGTGGCCTGGGCCTGCAGCAGGGCCGCTTCCTGGGCCTGGCCGCGCAGGGTGACCAGGGGGGTGCCGGCGGAGACCTGCTGGCCGCTGTCGAAGTGCACGGTTTCGATGATTTCGCTGACCTTGGCGGTGATGGTCACCGACTCACGGGCCTTGGCGGTGCCCAGTGCCTGCAGGGTGTCGCTCCAGGCGGAGGTCTGCACCACCTGGGTGGTCACCGGCACGACTTCGGCCTGCCGGCGGGCGGCTTGGTCCTTGCTGCCACACCCGGCCAGGATGACCAGGCCGAGGCCGGCAATGATGCGTGCGGTGATGCGTCCCGACATGAAGTACAGCCCTTGATGTTCCACGACCGGCAAGTGTAGCCACGACCTGCGTCAGGCATATGTGCCAAGCGTTTACCGGCACCTTCACATCACCCGGTGACACGCGCAACCCCTTTCGTGCTGGGGCCTTCGGGGCGTGTAACGGCATGTGTCAACGCATGTCGGATTGCGTCTCCACGGGTACGGGCGGGTATCGACCAAACGTCGACACCCGCCGCGCGTGGTTTTACCTCAGTACCGGTAATTCACCTTCATCCAGACCGTGCGGCCGGGCTCGTTGATGCGCACCGGATCGGCGGGGAAGCCGAAATCGGCGCTGCCGGCGAGGTTGAGGTGCTCGCTGTAGGCGCGGTCGAACAGGTTGTCCACGCCTGCGCTGAGCTGCAGTGCATCGCTGATGCGGTAGCCGGCGTTGAGCGCGAGCGTGGCGAAGCCGGCGCTTGGGCCAAGGTCACGCGCGACCACGTTGCCCTGCCCCGGCGCGACGCGGTTCTGGCGGGTCACTGCGCGGGCCAGTGCACCCGCACTCCAGCGCGCGCCTTCCCAGCCTGCGCTCAGGCGTGCTTCCAGCGGCGGCATCTGCGGCAGTGCGCCGCCATCGGTGCGGTTTTCGCCCCATGCGTAGGCCAGCGTGCCGCCGAGCTTCCAGCCCTGCCCGAGCGCGAACTCGGCGCCCGCTTCGGCGCCGGCAATGCGTGCGTCGACGTTGCTGGCCTGGGTGGTGCTGCCCATCATGCCGCCGTCGCGGTAGGTGAACAGGATGTAGTCCTGGAGGCGCCCGGCGTACGCCGACACCCATGCGTTGACCCGCTCATCGCGGTACTGCAGGCCGATGTCGAGCTGGGTGGTCTTTTCCGGCTGCACTGCGCTGAAGGCATTGATGCTGCCGGCCGGCCCCATGTCCGGCGAGAACAGCTCCCAGTAATCGGGCATGCGTTCGCTGTGGCCGATCCCGGCGTAGGTGGTCAGCGCGCTGCTGATGTCCCGCTCGAAACGCAGGAAGCCACTGCCCAGGTCTTCGCGGCGGCGCTGCCCGGCGGTCGGGTTCGGCATCGCCATCATGCCGGTGGTGGCGCGCTCGTCGGTGACTTCGGCGCGATCGATGCGCAGTCCACTCACCCAACGTTGCTCGGTGCCTTCGCCAAGCGTGATCTCGGTGAACACGCCCTGGTTCTTCTGGCGTGCGTCGGTGGACCATGGCGTGAGCCGGTAGGTGTTGCGTCCCATGCCGTTGCGGCTGCGGTGGCGGCTGTCGAGCGCGTCCACGCCGGCGACGATGGCGATGTCCTGCCAGCGCCATTCGGAGGCGATGCGACCGCCGGTGGTCCGGCGATCGACATTCGAGGCCATCGGCATGGGCATGCTGCTGGCCGGGTTCGGGTCGCGCAGGGTGTAGTTGTCCATGACGTGGTCGGCGTCGTTGTAGTACACGTTGGCCTGCAGTTTGTCCCACGCACCGGGCAGGTTGTCGCGCTCGAAGCGCGCGGCGTAGCTGGTGCGCTTGAACGCGGCGCCATCCATGCCACGCCCGGCATAACGCGCGATGGCATCGCCGGTGCCGGCGGACAGCTCCAGCACGGTGTCTGCATCCGGGGTCCAGCCCACGGCGACATCGCTGTTCCACTTGCGCCACTTCGACGGCACCACGTCGCCATTGCCGTCCTTGTAGTCGTCCGCTTCGGAACGATTGCCGTTGACCCGCACGTAGCCCTGCGAGGCACCGGCGGTGAGGTCGAGCACCTGGTCGTTGCGGTTGCGCGAGCCGACCAGCGCGCTGGCATCCAGGTCGATGCCCGGGGCGTCGAAGCGCGGGGTATCGCGCTCGAAACGCACCGTGCCCGCGGAAGCGCCGGCGCCCCAGCGCACGCTCTGCGGGCCCTTGATGATGGTCAGGCGGTCGAACGTTTCCGGGGCGATGTAGGACAGCGGGTTGTCCATGCGCGAGGGGCAGGCACCGATCAGGTTGCCTTCGTTGCTGACGATGTTCAGGCGCGAACCGAACATGCCGCGCAGCACCGGGTCGCCGTTGGTGCCGCCATTACGGATGGCGGCAAAGCCGGGCACGGTCTTGAGGTAATCGGCACCGTCGCTGGCCGGCACCGGCTGGCGCGGCAGGCGCGGGTCGGTGACCCAGTGCAGTGGCGACGAGGGCGCACTGGCGGTGACCACCAGGGTGTCGAGCGTGCGCGCGTCGTCGCGCTCGGCGGCCTGCAGCGGCAGCGCGGCCAGGGCAAGCGACAGGGAAACAGACAGGCGCGTCATTGCGCCCGCGCTGCGGGAGGAAAGCTTCATGGTGGAACTCCGGAAAACGCACAGGCGCGCGGCGCCATCACGGCGTCGCGCAACAGGAAAAAGAAGGGGCGGTTTCAGGCGTGAAGCGGGGGGCCGCGGGCGGCGTGGGCAGGCCAGCGCAGGCTGCGCGGCGTGGCGACGCTGCGCAGCACCGGCGGGGCGATGACCGGCAACGCCGGCAGCAAAACGAGCAGCACTGCCAGCCACGGCATCAACCGCGAGGCCATCATGCAGTATTCGCAGGCCTCGCCATGGCCGGCATGTGGGTCGATCGGGGCAGCGGGTTCGGTGTGCGCCGGTGCGGTGGCATGGCCTGGCATGTCGTGCATGGACATGTGGTGCATCGCCATGTCGTGCGTCGCGCTGTCGCTTGCCGCCATCACGTGCATGTCGTGGTGCGACATGCCGGAATGCGGCGCGGGTTCAATGTCGGCCGGGCTGGGGGGCATGACATGCGCCATGCCACCGGGCATCAGCATCACCGACGGGCCCTGGGCCTGCTGCCAGCGGCTGACCAGTGGCGCCAGCGCCATCAGCAGCGTCGCCACGAAGGCGAGCTGCAGCAGGACGGCAAACGGGCGGCGACGGCGGTTCACCCTGCCATGGTAGCGCCGTCGGTCCGCGCGGGCCCCGGCCTCCCCTGCGACCAACCGTCGCAGAGGGCCGGCCAACGGCCGGCGCTACCGAGGGTTACCGGAGCCGGTGATGGGTTGATCCAGATCCCAATGGGCCCGTAAAAATTCGTAGC
>NZ_JASCOP010000160.1:0-7417 GCF_029959395.1 Stenotrophomonas sp. PS02300 | reverse complement strand
GTTTTTTGTTTAACAGAAATGCAATAATTCGATGCACCCAACCCCTTTCCACCCCCCCCCCCCCCGCCATTGGAGTGCCTGAGATTAGCCGATCTCCGCCGACGCTCACAGTGCTGCGTCGGTATCCAATCCCACTTGAGGTTGTCGCTGGCTGGCTACCGGCAGGGTAGTGCTCGGGCGCGCAGACACGCTCGGCAACCACGATGGGGTGCGCGTGCCCAGATTGGTGTGTCCATGGGATACAGACGTGCCACGTTCGAGGCCTGTGACGCCCTCATTGTTGCCATGGCGTAAACAGCGACGTTACCTCCGGGCCTCTACCCCCACCGAGTTGGCAGGCATAACGTGGCACCGCGCTGCACCTCCCCCGCGCCCCTTCCCAGGACCCAAGACCATGACCCAGCGTCTCGACTACCAGCAGCATTCTCCCGAGCTGACCAAGAAGCTCATGGAACTCAGCATGGCTGAAGCAAAGAGCTCCATCGAAGCGTCCATCCGACATCTCGTGCATATCCGAGCCTCGCAGCTCAACGGATGCGCGTTCTGCGTCGATATGCACGTCAAGCAGGCCACGATCCACGGTGAAAACGCACTGCGGCTTCATCACGTGGCGATCTGGCGTGAATCCAACCTGTTCTCGCCGCGCGAGCGTGCGAGCCTGGCGTGGACCGAGGCGCTGACCTGTATTCCGAAGGACGGCGTGCCCACCGCACTGTACGAGCGCGTTAGCGGTGAGCTGTCCGAGAACGAGATCTCCGACCTCACCTTCGTGATCGCGGGCATTAACGCCTGGAACCGCATCAACGTGGCTTTCCTCGCCGTGCCCGGTTCCTTCGACAAGGCATGGGGATTGGACAAGGCAGGCCTTTCCGTCGCCCCGGCGGTGGCACAATGAACGGGCGCGCGATGTGGGCGGCCCTCACTCTCTCCATCGGCCTCTGCCTACTGCCCGGCGCCGCTGTCGCCCATGGGGGCACGCATGCCACTGATGCGCCGCACGCGGTTGTTGCCGAGGTTGCATCGCAGGTGCTGCAGGACTACCCGGGCAAAGAGGTCACGCTCATCACCGTCGACTACCCGCCGGGTGCGGTTGACCCCGTCCACCGCCACGATGCGCATGCCATCGTGTACGTGCTCGATGGCACCATCGTCATGGGTGTGAGGGGAAAGCCTGAGCAGACCATCAAAGCGGGCGAGACGTTCTATGAAGGCCCGGACGATGTTCACACCGTGGGCCGCAATGCCAGCCAGAGCAAGCCCGCCAAGTTCGTTGTCTTCCTTCTGAAAGACAAAGAGAAGCCGCTGCTTATTCCGGCGGAGTAGTGCCGCGCGCGTGCCGCAGGCAAACAGGTCCTGCGGTTCGCTGGTTCGTGAAAACGACGATGAGCTTCTGGTGCCGATCGCCGCCCTGCTGTCCGAGCGACGCTACCGTAATGTGGGGGCGACCCACGGTTGGCACCCCGCTAACCATGTGCGCTTTCCCAGCCAGCATGCGGGCAAGCTGCCGTTCCAGGCGATCGTGCAGCATGCGCAGCTGTAGGCGCTGCGGCCGGATTACTGTCTGCGGGATTGCGACGGGGCGGCGCTGCATCCGGGCTTGGAATAGAGCTTGCCCGATCTGATCCTGCGTAAGCGCACCCGCCGTGAGGTGGATTTCTATAGTGCGTTCCGCGAGAGCCATGGGACTGGCGGCAGCCGGTCTGCTGCGGGGCTGGCCGGCTGGCTACATAAACGCGGCATCCGCGAGGTGCACGGCGGCCCAAGGAGGATATGAGCGGTTCTGGAAAAGCCCGCGCCTACCCAACGGTAGGCGCGGCGAGGTGCATCAGCCCGCTGCACCGATGTGGCACAAAACGGTTTCCTTCCACTTGAGCTGCAGGACATCGGTGCCCGCCCGCTGCTTCTTGTGCACCTGAAGCATCACCCCGTACATCTGGCCCGCCTCAGTGGCGCACCACTGCCCGTTCCGCTTCTCCTGCAGCCCGTGATCGACCAGCAAGAGGTTGAACTTCTTGGCTGAGAGCCCCACGCGCCCCCCGAGCTCGGTAGGGGTAAACAACCGCACTCCGTCCACGTGCACAGCGACCGGGCCTGGGAACAGCGCCGGAAGTGGACGATCCTCCGTCGTCCCGTTGGCAGCGACGAGCAAGTGGTCTGAGGGAATTCCGTAGCTTTTGCTAAGTTGGAACAGTGAACTCTGTTCCATTTCTCCGACGAGCAAAAGCACCACATCTTCGCTAACGCACTGATTTTCCTGCATTTGGTTACTCCCGTAAGGGGGAGCATGAACCACCGAGAAGTTGACGGATTACCGGATATCAATAATGATCAACTTCGTCCTGACAAACGCCCAATGAATCGGCCGTTTGACTGGACGGAAGCATTGATCGATTGCCGTCGATCTCCGCTTCTCTGGGTGGTCATGCCGCCCGTACAACGTTGGTTGATAGACGCAGACCCTAAGGCTTACCTCAAAAGAAGGCCTTGGGGTTTTGCGTTTTTGGCTCTCGCAGGACCCGACTTTTCGGGGCTGAACCCTGCATCCCCAAGATAGGGGGGGCACAAGGGCCCGTCAACGCCATTTGTAGTGAAACTGTGGAATCCCTTGTGCCGCAAGGATCTGGTTACTTGACAGGCCGACGAACGGTTGCGGCATGTCGAAAGCAGTTGCGCAGTCAAGCGCATATAGAATTTTTAGTGAGTTGGAACAGCCCTGTTTGAAGAACAGGGCTGTCGCCTCTCTGACCGCGACGCGACCTGCTCATCCCGCCAAGCGGTAGATCTGTCAGACAAGAGAATTACGTCTCGTTCTGAGCCGAAGCGCGTCGCAGTCGTGTCTGTCTGCCCGAGATCGCTCATAAGCACAAGGTGTGAGCTGGCGAACGACAGTGGTGGACGCAATAATCCGGATATGGAACTCAACTCCCTATCAGATCGACAGTTGTTGGACTTGCACTGCACTGTGTTGGAAGCGCTGCGTTTTAGGGGCGTAGTGCGGTCATCGAATAACCCCGTGGCTGACTATACGGAGACGATCGTTGCGCGCGCACTTGCTGCCCAGCTGGCGACCAACTCACAGTCCGGCTACGACGCGGTGGGCCAGGATGGCATTCGTTACCAGATCAAGGGGCGTAGGCTGACCACTCCAAGCGGAAGCACTCAGCTGAGCGCCATTCGCAATCTTTCAGCGATGCCATTCGATCATTTAGCAGCCGTAGTCTTCGACGGTCGATTGGCTGTCCTTTACGCCGCGCTCATTCCAATCGATGTTGTGGCGAGGCTCGCTCGCTACCGCGCGCACACCAATTCGCACACGCTGCACTTTCGTCGGACTGTGTTGAAGGAGCCCGGAGTGGTGGACATCACTTCGCTCGTCCAAGCGGCGGCGAAGTAGCGGCACCGCTTGACCTTGGTCAGTGCTAAGCGCTTTAGGCACCGTCGGTCGTGTGCGGGATCACTGAGGCCTTCTTAGCAATGTTCAGCGCATCCAAGGGTCAGTTACGACGTTACTTTACTGAGCGTCGGCCTAGAAGTTGGCGCGCTCACCACGAGGGGATGCCTTCAATCTGGGACGTTCGTTCCAACAACGACTCGTTGACACCATAGTTCTGGCTCACTTACGTCACACTATTGAGCCAGTGAATTGAACATGCCGGTATGCTAGGTAAGAATCAACTTCTTTTTGTTTGAGCAGCTGTGCATCGTCTGGATTCGGGGCTTGATATCCCCTTAATAAACCAATGGAAGTACGAAGTTCTGCGTCGGGAGGGTGGCGATATACAACACCTCCTGGGAAATAAGTCACGCCGTCGGTTTAGCGGATATCAACCTCCCGACTCCCTTGTCGCCGACAAGGGAGTACTTCCGATGGAGTAGACGCATGCGCAGTTCAAAGATGGATTCATGCAACGATCCCAGCCAGCGGGTTGGCATCGGCTGGTATCAGCCCAAGAGCCTACGCATTTCCGCCCTGCGGCACCCTGCCGGCAACATCCTGCCGCCGGACCTGTCCATTCCCTACCTGTCGCTGTGCGGGGTGTGGATGGAGCGGCTGGGGTTCAAGACGGGGCATCGGGTGTTTGTAGAGGTGACGCCCGGCCGCGTTACGTTGACGCTGGATGAGACGCCGGTACCGTTGCCGTACCGGTATCAGAAGCACAAGCCGAAGAAGAGTCGTTCGGACGCGTTGAGCGAGTAGCTGGAGGCGCGGCCCCTGCCGTCCGGCCTTAGCCGAGGCATTGGAGACACGCCGGCGTGTCTCCGCCCTGCCCTCGGCCGAGTTCGTGTTACGCCATGAACACCAGTCGCAGCGCGAAGCCGATCAGCAGCACGCCCATCACCCGTTCGAACCAGTGGCTGGCGCGCATGAAGCGTTGGCGTACAGCTGCTGCGGAGAGGGCTACGCTGACCAGGACGAACCATGCCGCGTTGACCAGGCACATCCACAGGCCGTAGAGCATCTGCACGGGGAGCGGTGTCTTTGCGCTGACCAGTGTGGTGAATACTGCCAGGAAGAACAGCGTCGCCTTGGGGTTGGTGGCGTTGGTCATGAAGCCGATGACGAAGGCTTGCCTGGGGGTTTGCTGCACAACTTCACTCGGCCCGTCGGTGGTCGCCTCGCCGCCTGTGCTGGGTTTGCTACGGAGGAACTTGATGCCGAGGTAGAAGATGTAGGCCGCGCCCAGCCATTTGGCTGCTGTCATCAGCCAGGGGGTTGTGTGCAGTAGTGCGCCTACGCCTATTAGGGTGTAGAGCACATGGACTGAGATGCCTGCGCCTATTCCTAGCGAGGTGTAGATGCCTGCTTTTCGGCCATAGCGGACGGTTTGGCGGACGGCTACTGCGAAGTCTGGGCCTGGGGCTATTACTGCTAGTAGGTGGACTATCGCCAGGCTTAGGAATTCTGCCCAGTAGGGTGCTAGCACTTGTGACTCCGTGGTGGGGCGGTGGTGCTCTGTTTTTCCGTGCGGTGCCGCCTGGGGGCCGGCACTACCGGGGTAGCGGTAGGCACGCGGCCGGTGGCTACACCGCCGGCATTGTGGGGGCCGGCCTACGGCCGGCGCTACCAGTTTTCTTTCGGCCTCGTCGCTATCGGAAGACTACGGTGCGGTGGCCGTTGAGGATGATGCGGTGCTCTACGTGCCGGCGTACGGCGCGGGCCAGTACCTGCGATTCGGTGTCGCTGCCGAGGCGGACGAGATCGCGTGGGGTCATGGCGTGATCTACCCGCGCTACGTCCTGTTCGATGATCGGGCCTTCGTCGAGATCAGAGGTGACGTAGTGGGCCGTTGCGCCGATGATCTTTACCCCGCGTGCGTGGGCCTGGTGATACGGCTGCGCGCCCTTGAAGCTGGGCAGGAAGCTGTGGTGGATGTTGATCGCTCTGCCGGCCAGTGCCTGGCACAGGCGCGGCGAGAGGATCTGCATGTAGCGCGCCAGCACCACCAGGTCGATCTGTTCGCGTTCGACCAGATCGATGATCTGTTGTTCCTGCACGTCCCGGTTGTCTGCATTCACCGGCAGGTGATGGAACGGGATGCCATAGGAGCCCGCCAGCGGGCCGAAGTCTTCGTGGTTGGAGGCCACTGCGGCAATATCCACCTGCAGCTGGCGGCTGTGCGCGCGGAACAGCAGGTCGTTGAGGCAGTGCCCCTGCTTGCTCACCAGCACCAGCAGGCGCGCACGGCGCCGGGCGTCGTGCAGCTGCCAGTCCATCTTGAAGTCGGTCGCCAGCCCGTTCATGCGGGTCTGGATGGTGTCGATGGGCTGGCGCGGGTCGCGGTCGAAGTGCACGCGCAGGAAGAACCGGCCGCTTTCGTCATCGCCGAACTGCTGCGCATCCAGGATGTTGCAGCCCTGCTCGAACAGCAGGCCGGAGACGCGGTAGACGATCCCGGTACGGTCCGGGCATGAGAGGGTGAGGATGGAATCAGGGCGCATGTCCCGAGTGTAGAGGACCGGCGCCCTGCCCTGCAGCGATGCTGTCAGGTGAAACTTTGGGTGCGCGCTGCGTTTCGATCACCGCGCCGGGTGCACGGTCAACGCGACCAACCGCATCACCACCGGGCGCACCAGCAGCACGCAGCAGAACGCGGTGGGCATGGCGAGCTGGTAGGCGCCGAGTACGCGCATGGGGAAGTCGGCGTTGATGCCGGCGTTGGCGGCGGTGATCACCAGGCACATGAGCATGGCCATGATGGAGGCCATGAAGAAGGCGAAGACATACGGGGTGGCGCGGGCGCCGAGCTTCCAGCGGGTGGGGGCCAGGGTTTGAGCTTGTTGCGACATCAGGGGTCCAGTGGGCGGCAACCAGCGGTTGCGGGACCGGCACGATAGTCAGGGGGCTGCGGTGCGGGTAGACCGCCGGGCGTTGGCTCTTTATAAAGTAATTCTTTGCAATGACCGGCCAGAATTGGCGCCACCATGAACATTCTGCAGTCAATCCGCAGTTTCATCCGTACCGCCGATGCCGGCAGCCTGGCGGCGGCGGCGCGCACGCTGGGGATCAGCCCGGCGGCGGTGGGGCAGAACATCGCGCGGCTGGAAGCGCATCTGGGCGTGCGCCTGTTCAACCGCACCACGCGCACGCTGGCGCTGACCGAGCGTGGGGCGCTGTACCTGGCCGAGGTGCGGCATATCGAGCGCGACCTGCAACGGGCGCAGGCGGCGGTGACCGATCCGGAGGCGACTCCGCATGGTCGCCTGCGCATTGCCAGTACCTCCGCGTTTGGCCGGCATGTGCTGGCGCCGATGCTGCCGGCGTTGCAGGCCCGCTATCCACGGTTGTCGATCGAGCTGCTGTTGGCCGACCGCAGCGTGGACCATGCGCATGAAGACGTGGATGTGAGTTTCCGGATCGAGCCGCAGCTGGTGGAAGGCCTGGTGGCGCGTGCGATTGCGCAGGTGCCGTTCCAGGTGTGTGCGGCGCCTTCGTACCTGGCGCAGGCAGGGGTGCCGGCCACACCGGAGGAGCTGCGCGAGCACCGTTGCCTGGTGTTCCGCTACCCGGTGGATGGGCGGTTGCTGCCGTGGGGATTCGTGCGCGAGGGAATCCGTTTCGAGGCGGAGATGCGGCCGGCGCTGGTGTCCGATGACATTGATGCGTTGGCGGCGATGGCGGCCGCTGGCGGGGGCATCGCGCGGTTGGCGGCGTTCGTGGCGGCGCCTTGGTTGGCGCGCGGGGAGTTGCAGGTGTTGTTTGCGTCTGGCGATGGGGCGCGGACGTCGCCGGAGCCTATGCGGTTGTTTTTGTGTGTGAGTGATCGAAGGGATTTGACGCCGAAGGTGCGGGCGTTGATGCAGCACGTGGTGGAGGGGTTGCCGGCCGCGTGGCGGGTGGATGTTGCGTGAGATCCGGCGAGGGGCCCCCCCCCCGCGGGGGGGGGCCGGGGGAAATAAAAGCCCGCGGGGAGAGCCA
>NZ_JASCOP010000015.1:0-51926 GCF_029959395.1 Stenotrophomonas sp. PS02300 | reverse complement strand
ACCAACGGTCGTGCGCTACCGCATCCGCGGTAGGTGTCGACCGTTGGTCGATGCGGGCCGCCGACCAGAATTCAGGGCGGGTCGCCCAGCTTCAACGACAGGTCAATCGCCTGCACATGCTTGGTCAGCCCGCCGATCGAGATGCAATCCACCCCGTCGTTGGCAATCGCGCGCAGGCCAGCCAGGTCCACGCTGCCGGAGACCTCCAGCGGGATGCGGCCGGCGGCGATGCGTACCGCTTCACGGCGGGTGGCGGCGTCGAAGTCGTCGATCAGGATGCGGTCACAGCCCACCGCCAGCGCTTCGCCCAGCTGCTCCAGGTCTTCCACTTCCACCACCAGCGGCAGCCGTGGCCACTGCGCCCGCGCGGCGTTGACCGCAGCGGTCAGCGAACCGGCGGCGCGGATGTGGTTTTCCTTCAGCATCACCGTGTCGTACAGGCCTTGGCGATGGTTGTCGCCCCCGCCGCAGCGCACTGCGTACTTCTGGGCCGCGCGCAGGCCCGGCAGGGTCTTGCGGGTGTCCAGGATGCGCGTGCCGGTGCCGGCCACGGCCGCTACGTAGCGTGCGGTGGTGGTGGCAGTGCCCGACAGCGTCTGCAGGAAATTCAGCGAGGTGCGCTCGGCGCTGACCAGGCTGCGGTTGCGCCCGTGCAGGATCGCCAGCACGGTGCCGGCGGGCACCGCATCGCCTTCGGCCACGCGCCATTCGATCCGCACCTGCGGGTCCAATGACTGGTGGGTGGCATCGAACCACGGCCGGCCGGCGATCACCGCGTCCTGCTTGCACAGCAGGTAGGCGCTGTCGGGGCGGTCCGGGAGCAGGGCGGCGGTCACGTCACCCGGGCCGATGTCCTCGGCCAGGGCGCGGGCGACATCGGCCTGTACCTGGCCGGGGTCAGGGGGCGTCAGCGCGCTCAGGCTCATTACCTGGGGAAATCGGTGATCTGGGCGGTATCGATGGCTTCTTCCGGCAGCAGCACCGGAATGCCGTCGTTGACCCGGAAAATCTGTTTGCGGTCCTGGGTCAGCAGCGCTTCGCGCAGGGGCTGGTCCAGCGGGGTGCCGTCGAGGTTGGTCACCGTGCCGGCGCCAATGGCCCGGTTGAGCGCGTCCAGGCCCTTGGAATCCAGCAGGGACAGGCGCTGGTTGGTGCGGGGCGCGCACAGGAGGTCGATGACTTTGCGATCCATGGGTTCTTCGTCTTGCGTGGAAGGCGGCTAGAATACGTCTTTAAGGCAGGTGACGGCCAATGACCCCCAACCAATCCGCGCCGCTCGTCGGCATCGTCATGGGTTCCCGCTCCGACTGGGAGACCATGCAGCACGCGGCGCAGAAGCTCGACGCGCTCGGTGTTCCCTACGAAGTGAAAGTCGTGTCGGCGCACCGCACGCCCGACGTGCTGTTCACCTACGCCGAACAGGCCGGCCCGCGTGGGCTGCGCGCCATCATTGCCGGTGCCGGCGGCGCCGCGCACCTGCCGGGCATGATCGCCGCCAAGACCGCAGTGCCGGTGCTGGGCGTGCCAGTGCAGTCCAAGGCCCTGAACGGCATGGATTCGCTGCTGTCGATCGTGCAGATGCCGGCCGGCATCCCGGTGGCCACGTTTGCCATCGGCAACGCCGGCGCCTCCAACGCCGCGTTGTTCGCCGCCGCCATGCTGGCGCCGGAGCAGCCGGCCATCGGCCAGGCGCTGGATGGCTTCCGTTCCCGCCAGACCGAAGACGTCATGGCCCACGACGATCCGCGTCAATGACCACGGTGACCGTTGGCATCCTGGGCGGCGGCCAGCTGGCCCGCATGATGGTCCTGGCCGGCGCGCCGATGGGGCTGCGCTTCGAACTGTTCGACCCGGCCGCTGATGCCTGCGGCGGGCAGCTGGCGCCGCTGCAGGTGGCCGCGTTCGAGGACGAGGCCGCCCTGGCCGCGTTCGCCGAACGGGTGGATGTGGTGACCTTCGATTTCGAGAACGTGCCCGCCCGCAGCGCGCAGTTCCTGGCCGACCGGGTGCCGGTGTATCCCAACCCCGACGCACTGGCCGTGGCGCAGGACCGCCTGAGCGAAAAGACCCTGTTCCGCGAGCTCGGCATTCCGCTGCCGGCGTTCGCCGACATCGACAGCCGCGACACGCTGGCCGCCCGGGTGGCCGAGTTCGGCCTGCCGTGCATCCTGAAGACCCGCCGCTTCGGCTACGACGGCAAGGGCCAGTTCCGCCTGCGCAGCGAGGCCGACATCGATGCGGCATGGGACGCGCTGGGCGGCCAGGTGGCCCGTACCGGGCTGATCCTGGAGGGCTTCGTCGCCTTCGAACGTGAAGTCAGCGTGGTCGCCGTGCGTGGCCAGGATGGCGAATTCCGCGCCTGGCCGGTCACCGGCAACTGGCATGTGGATGGCGTGCTGTCGGCCAGCCTGGCCCCGGCACGGTTGTCCCCGGCACAGCACGACGCCGCGATCGGCTATGCGCAGACCCTGGCCGAACGGCTCGATTACGTCGGCGTGTTCGCGCTGGAGCTGTTCTGCCGGGGTGACGAGCTGCTGGCCAACGAGATGGCACCGCGCGTGCACAACTCCGGGCACTGGACCCTCGAAGGCAGCGAAACCTCGCAGTTCGAGAACCACCTGCGCGCCGTGGTTGGGCTGCCGCTGGGCGACACCCGCATGCTGGGGCATGCCTGCATGCTCAACTGGCTGGGTGAGATGCCCGATGCGGAAGCCGTGCTGGCACAGCCGGGTGGCCACTGGCACGACTACGGGAAGGAGTCGCGTGACGGCCGCAAGGTCGGGCACGCCACGCTGCGCGAGGACGAGGCCGGAGTGCTGGCTGACGCGTTGGAAGCAGTGGGGCGGCAGCTGGATCGCTCTGAACAGGTGGAGCCCGCAGTCGCCAGCCTGCGCGGTTGATTTTTTTCAATCGCGCAGCTGCGTGGCCACGAAATCCCAGTTGACGATTTTCCAGAACGCGTCCAGGTACCGGCCGCGTTCGTTCTGGTAATCGGTGTAGTACGCGTGTTCCCACACATCGCAGGCCAGCAGCGGGGTGCTCTGGCCGGTCAGCGGGGTGCCGGCGTTGCGGGTGGCCTGGACCGCCAGCGCGCCATTGGGGTGCTGCACCAGCCATACCCAGCCGGCGCCGAACACGCCCAACGCGACCCGGTCGAATTCCTCGCGCAGCCGCTTGGCGTCGCCGAAATGGCGGCTGATCAGTTCGCCCAGCCGCCCCTGCGGTTCGCCACCGCCGCGTGGGTGCAGGCACTGCCAATAGAAGGCGTGGTTCCAGGCCTGCGCGGCCGCGTCGAACAGGCTGCCCTGGCTCTGCCGCACGATCTCCTCCAGTGGCAGCTCGGCCAGCTCGGTGCCCTCGATGCGTGCGTTTACCGCCTCCACGTAACCCCGGTGGTGCTGGCCGTGGTGCAGGTCCAGGGTGGTGGCCGACAGATGCGGCTGCAGGGCGGTGCGGTCGTAGGGCAGGCGGGGCAATTCGAGGGGCATGGGTCGCTGCAGGCTGGAGACGGGGCGCCGGAGGCAGGGCCAGTAGGATTACAATGACCGTCTGGGAAGTCTATCCGACCGGCGAGGTCGGGTGTCCCGTGGCGCAGGGAGAGTCGTGGTGGCGGTAATGCAAGAGATCCAGGCCGAAGTGGACAAGTACCCCCTCGTGTTGTTCATGAAGGGCACCCCGCAGTACCCCATGTGCGGCTTCTCCAGCCGCGCCGTGCAGGCGCTGATGGCCGCCGGCGCCGTGTCGCTGCGCACCGTCAACGTGCTGGAACTGCCCGAGGTCCGCGCCAACCTGCCACGCTTCTCGAACCTGCCGACCCTGCCGCAGCTGTTCATCAACGGCGAGTTGATCGGCGGCTGCGACATCGTGCTGGAGCTGTTCGAATCCGGCGAACTCAAGCGGATCGTCGAAGAGGCCTCGCAGCCGTGAGTGCGGTCCCGTCCGTTGGGGTCGGGACCGGATCGCTGGCCGATCGCGTCATTCTGGTGGCCGGTGCGGGTGGGGGCTTCGGCAGTGCCGCCGCCATTGCCTGTGCCGCCGCCGGTGCCACCGTGGTCCTGCTGGGGCGCAAGCCGCGCCGGCTGGACCGGGTCTACACGGCGGTGGAAGCGGTCGGCCCCGAGCCGTTGCTGTACCCGCTGGACCTGGAAGGGGCCACCCCGGACGACTACGCCACCCTGGCCGAGCGGCTGCAGTCCGAGCTCGGCCGGCTCGATGGCGTGCTGTACTGCGCCGCCGACTTTGCCGGCCTGACCCCGTTCGAACACGCCGACCCGGCCGCGTTCGCACGGGCGGTGCACGTCAACCTGACCGCCCCGGCCTGGCTCGCCCAGGCCTGCCTGCCACTGCTGCGCCAGCGCGACGATGCCGCGCTGGTGTTCACCGTGGACGATCCGGCCCGGGTAGGGCAGGCCTACTGGGGCGGCTATGGCGCCGCCCAGCATGGCTTGCGTGGGCTGATTTCCGCGCTGCACGACGAGCTGGCCAACAGCCCGGTCCGGGTCAGCGGCCTGCAGCCCGGCCCGATGCGTACCGCGCTGCGGGCCCGGGCCTACTCGATCGACGAGGACGGCATGGCCCGCGATCCGGTTGCCTGCGCCGCCGCGGCCGTCGAACTGCTCTCGGCCCAGGGCATCGCCCACCGGGGCGCGGTGCTGGACCTGGCGTAACCGGCTGGCAACAGCCGCGACTTACCCTTGAGGTGAGGCCCGCCGGCGCATGGCGGCGCGCCCGATCCTGAACGCGAAAGAACCCCGGCATAGCGCCCTGTTCAGCCAAATGTGAAGAAAGCGTCACGATCGCGTTGTGATGGCGTGTGTTTTGTCGCCAAACGGTCATATAGCGGGCTTATCGTGTTAATCTAGTGTTAACCGTTGCGGCTGAAACCAGCCTGCGGCAAGGGAACCCAGATAAAAGTCCAGACAGCCGCTGAATGGCTGCTTGGGCGCGCTTTTTTTTCCGTCATCGCCAACTCGCATCGAGGCTACTCCCAATGATCGACCCACGCTGTCTCCGGATGTCCAAGCTCACCCTTGGCCTCATGGCAGTACTTGCTGCCGCCCCCGCCTTCGCCCAGAGCACCTCTGCCGGTGTCGGCGGCCAGGTCATGTCTGCCGCTGGCCAGCCTGTTGCTGGCGCCGAAGTCACCATCACGCACACCGAGTCGGGCACGGTCAGCCGCGCCACCACCGATGCTGCGGGTCGTTACAACGCGCGCGGCCTGCGCGTGGGTGGTCCGTACACCATCACCATCACCAAGTCCGGTGAGGGCACCAAGACCGAAGAAGGCGTGTACCTGGGCGTGAACCAGACCGGTACCGTCAACGCCGCCCTGACCGGCGACGTGGCCGCCACCAACCTGGAAGCGGTGCAGGTCGTGGCCGTGGCCGGCGGCTCGGAAGTGTTCAGCTCCACCAAGATGGGCTCGGGCACCAACATCAGCCAGCAGCAGATCGAGACGGCCCCGTCGATCGGCGGCAACATCCAGGACCTGATGCGTCTTGACCCGCGCGTGACCTTCATCGACCGCGCCTCGGGCTCGATCTCGGCCGGTGGCCAGAACCCGCGCTTCAACTCGATCAACATCGACGGCGTGTCCGCCAGCGACACCTTCGGCCTGGAAGGCAACAACATGCCGACCCGCCGCCAGCCGGTCGCCATGGAAGCCATCGAAGCACTGGACATCAACCTGTCCAACTACGACGTCAGCATCGCTGCCGCCGCCGGTGCCACCGTCAACGCGGTGACCAAGTCCGGTACCAACGAATTCCACGGCTCGGTCTACGGCACCTACCGTGACGGCGACTGGTTCGGCGACAACCCGGAAGGCCAGAAGTTCAACGGCTTCACCAAGGAAGAAACCTACGGCATGACCGTGGGCGGCCCGATCGTGAAGGACAAGCTGTACTTCTTCGCCAACTACGAGAAGTTCAAGCAGGCCGCCCCGGGCGCCGACCTGAGCGGCACCGCGCTGGGCAAGGCCAACCCGCAGTTCACCCTGGCCGACGTGACCCGTGCGCAGCAGATTGCTGAAGGCTACGGCATCGCCGCCGGTGGCCTGGAAAGCAATGGCGATACGGAGATGGAAGAGTACGCGCTGAAGCTGGACTGGAACATCAGCGACAACCACCGTGCCAACATCCGTTACAGCAAGATCGACCAGAGCAAGCTGCGCATCAACGGCATGACCACCAGCTCGGCCTCGCTGAGCTCGTACTGGTATCAGCACGACAAGACCAACGAGAGCTACGTCGCCCAGCTGTTCAGCGACTGGTCGCCGAACTTCTCGACCGAGCTGAAGGCTTCGTACCGCGAATACTCGGCGATCCGCAATGTCTCGACCGACGCGCCGAGCATCCGCATCTTCTTCCAGGGTACCGAAGCCTCGCCGTCCGGCGACTCGCTGTACCTCGGCACCGAAGTCAACTCGCAGGACAACATCCTGGAGACCAAGGCGTGGAACTACTACGCTGCCGCTACCTGGACCCTGGGTGACCACGACGTCAAGTTTGGTGCGTCGTACGACACCAACGACATCTACAACTACTTCGGCGCCAACTCGTGGGGCGCCTACACCTTCTACGGCCTGGACAACTTCGCTGCCGGCCGCTGGAGCAGCTACAACTACAACCCGGAACGCACCCCGGGCTCGATTCCGGCTGACTACAAGTTCAGCAACCTGGCCCTGTTCGTGCAGGACACCTGGTACGTCAACAACAACCTGACCCTGACCTTGGGCGTGCGTGCCGACCGTGCCGACACCAGCCCGGCCCCGGCTTACAACGCCCCGGCCTCGGCATTCTTCGGTCTCGACAACAGCGAAGTGCTGAGCAACAAGTTCCTGATCCAGCCGCGTGCGGGCTTCAACTACACCTTCGACACCGACCGCCAGACCCAGCTGCGCGGCGGCGTGGGCCTGTTCCAGGGTGACGCCCCGCAGGTGTGGCTGAGCAACAGCTACTCGGCGACCGGCTTCAACAATTCGGTCTACACCTACACCAACGGCTACAACCCGGCGCTGCCGTTCAACCCGAGCAAGGACGGCCAGCCGGTCCCGACCACGCCGGGCTCGAACCGCCAGAACGTCAACTTCGTCGGCAGCGACTTCAACATGCCGTCGGTGTACAAGGCCAACCTGGCCTTCGACCACGAAACCCCGTGGTACGGCATCGTGGCCTCGGCCGAACTGCTGGTCACCAAGGTCAAGGACGCCCTGTACTACAAGAACCTGAACCTGGGTCCGGTGCAGTACCAGGGTCCGGACGGCCGTGACATGTATTACTCCCGCGGCAGCACCGGCAATGCCTGGGCTACCGGCAACGCCCGTGCAGGTCGCAACCAGGCCTATGACGCGGTGTACGAGATCGCGAACACCGACAAGGGTCGTACCTCGCAGTTCACCGTCTCGCTGGCCAAGCCGTGGGATGCCGCCAGCGACTGGTCCTGGAACCTGGGCTACACCTACACCGATGCCACCGAAGTCGGCACGCTGACCAGCTCCACCGCCAGCTCGGGCTGGGGCTACCAGTACGCCTTCAACGCCAATGACGAAATCGAGAACACCTCGCGCTACCAGATCCGCGACCGCCTGTCGGGTGCGCTGAACTGGAAGCACAAGTTCTTTGGTGACTACGAAACCCGCGTCGGCCTGGTCTACGAAGGTCGCAGCGGCCGTCCGTACAGCTACGTCTACGTGAACGATGCCAACGGCGACAGCCGCTCCGCGAACGACCTGTTCTACGTGCCGACCGGCCCGGGCGACGTGCTGTTCGGCAACCTGACCCAGAGCGGCCAGTTCACCGCCGATCCGGCCATGGAGGCCTCGTTCTTCGAGTGGCTGAAGAACAACCCGCAGCTGGCCAAGTACGCCGGCCAGGCGGCTCCGGCCAACCAGTTCCGTACCGGTTGGATCAACACCTTCGACCTGCGCATCAGCCAGGAACTGCCGGGCTTCATGAAGGGTCACAAGTCGGAGATCTGGCTGGATATCCAGAACGTCGGCAACATGATCAACAAGGACTGGGGCAACATCTACGACTACGGCTTCTTCGCCGATGCGCGTGTGGCCACCCTGCAGGGCATCAAGGACGGCAAGTACGTGTACAACTTCCGCGGCGCGGACGAGCCGGCAGTGGCCAACAACGACGCAGACGGCTTCGACGTCGGTGTCTCGCAGTGGTCGGTGCAGCTGGGCTTCCGCTACCAGTTCTGATGAACTGAGCTAGTGGCAAGGTAAGAGGAACGGCCGGGGAAACCCGGCCGTTCTGCTGTATGCGGGGCGGAGGCGGGCGAGGGCGCTTGTCTGTTTCTGTGGATGGGCGTATGCTCGTCCGGTTGCGCGAAAAACGCGCACGTACGGCAGCCCCCGAGGCGTGGCCGGGGTCGAAACGCATCCAACGGTCGGGTTTCCCGGCCGTTTTGCTTTTTAAGGGGGCAGCGGTACAGTCGGCAACCTTGAGGAAGCGAAAAGAATGGAAATGACGATCACCGAAAAGCCGGCGCGCACGCTGCCGGTGCAGGACGCGCGGATCTACCCGCGCGGTGGGCTGGATGTGCTGTCGCGCGCTGAAGTGGCGCGCCTGCGCGATGCATCCGGCGGCGGCATGCACGAGCTGCTGCGCCGCTGCGCGCTGGCCGTGCTGACCAGTGGCAGTGCATCGGACGATCCGCGCGCGGCGCGCGATCTGTACCCGGATTTCGACATCCAGGTCGCCCAGCAGGACCGTGGCGTGCGCATCGACCTGGTCAATGCGCCGGCGATGGCATTCGTGGATGGCGAGATCATCCGCGGCGTGGCCGAACTGCTGTTCGCGGTCGTGCGCGACCTGGCCTACATGGCCATCGAAATGGGCCCGGCCTACGCGGCCGAGCTGGAATCCTCCGAGGGCATCACCAACGCCGTGTTCGGGCTGCTGCGCAACGCGCGCATCCTCAACCCGGGCGACCCGAACCTGGTGGTGTGCTGGGGCGGCCATTCGATCGGCCGCGATGAGTACCTGTACACCAAGCAGGTCGGCTACGAGCTGGGCCTGCGCGGCCTGGACATCTGCACCGGCTGCGGCCCGGGCGCGATGAAGGGCCCGATGAAGGGCGCCACCATTGCCCATGCCAAGCAGCGCAAGCACACCACGCGCTACATCGGCCTGACCGAGCCGGGCATCATCGCCGCCGAGTCGCCGAACCCGATCGTGAACCACCTGGTGATCATGCCGGACATCGAGAAGCGTCTCGAAGCGTTCGTGCGCATTGGCCACGGCATCATCGTGTTCGCCGGCGGCGTCGGCACCGCCGAAGAGATCCTGTACCTGCTCGGCATCCTGCTGCGCGAGGAGAACAAGGACCTGCCGTTCCCGCTGATCCTGACCGGCCCGACCGTGGCCGCGCCGTACTTCGAGCAGATCGACCGCTTCATCCGCCTGACCCTGGGCGATGCCGCGGCCGAGCGCTACCAGATCATCATCGGTGACCCGGTGGCGGTGGCCCGGCAGATGTCGGCCGGCATCAAGCGCGTGCGCGAACACCGGCTGGTGCAGAAGGATTCGTTCTTCTTCAACTGGTCCATCGAGATTCCGTGGGAGTACCAGCAGCCGTTCGTGCCGACCCACGAAGCGATGGCCGCGCTGGACCTGCACCACGGGCGTCCGCCGCACGCACTGGCGGCCGACCTGCGCCGCGCGTTCTCCGGCATCGTCGCCGGCAACGTGAAGGAAGACGGCATGCGCCGGATCGAGCAGTTCGGTCCGTTCGAGATCCACGGCGACGCCGACATGATGCAGGCCCTGGATGAACTCCTGCGCGCCTTCGTCGAACAGCGCCGGATGAAGATCTCGGGCGAGTACCAGCCCTGCTACCGGGTGCTGGCCTGAGAGAGCGGGGTGGCCGGGTCGGGAGCCCGCGCCACCCCCGCCCAACCGTACGGGTGTCAACGGTTTGACGCCCGTCGCCTCCGGGCGACCGTTCGTCCTGCTGTCGCTTGCCGCCGGGCGGGCGGCCGTCCATTGTCCGTGTCATCACGCTGGGGAGCGTCCCATGTCTTCACGCCGGTCCAATGGCTTCACACTGGTCGAACTGATGATCACCGTTGCGGTGGTTGCGATTCTGGCTGCCATCGCATTTCCGAGCTTCCAGTCCACGCTGCGGTCCAACCGCGTGGCCTCGGCCAGCAACGAGGTATCCGGCCTGGTCGCCCTGGCCCGCAGCGAAGCGATCCGCAACAAGCGCGGTGGCGGCGTCTGTGGCAGCACCAGCGGCACCACCTGCGACGGCGCATGGGGCAAGGGCATGCTGGCCTGGTCCGATGTGGATTCCAATGGTGCGCTGGACGCCAATGAAGTCGTGCTCCGCTTCGTCGTGATGAACCCGGCGATCACCGCCACCGGGCCGAACGCCGCTGGCATTACCTTCGACGCGCGCGGCCGGCGCGTGGGTTCCGATCCCAAGCAGGTGGTGCTGCAGCCGACCTCCTGCAAGAACCAGGCGCTGCTGCGTCGCCTGACCGTCAACGCATCCGGCCAGATCAGCACCGCCAAGGAGTCGTGCGCATGAATCGCTTTTCCAACCCTTCAGGGCGGAAGAACGCCGGCGGCTTCAGCATGATCGAGGTGCTCATCACCATCATCGTGCTGGCCTTCGGCCTGCTCGGCTTCGCCCTGCTGCAGACCATGAACGTGCGCTTCGTGCAGAGTTCCAACTACCGCACCCAGGCCACCAACCTGAGCTACGACCTGCTGGACCAGATGCGCGCCAACCGCTACCAGTCGGCGTGGTATTCCGGCGCGTCGTTCGCGGCTGGCTCGGTCACCCGTGCCGCCTGCTCGCGCCAGATCGGCACCGTCACCATCGCCCAGAACATCACCCGCTGGCAGTGCCAGGTGGTGCAGGCGCTGGGCGAGGGCGCCAGCGCCACGGTGACCAACAACAACGGCCAGGTAACGGTCGGCATCGCGTGGGCTGACCAGCGCTGGGACAAGGACAATCCCGATACCCGAACCACCTTCACCGCGGTGACCCAGCTATGACGCACGCAATTGCCGCCAAGCGCCGCATGGCCGGTATCTCGCTGATCGAAGTCATGATCGCGATGGTGATCGGCCTGGCCCTGATGCTGGGCGTGGTCCAGGTGTTCTCTGCCTCGCGCGAAGCCTCGCAGCTGGCCCAGGGCAATGCGCGCGCGCAGGAAAACGCGCGCTTTGCGCTGGAGTTCCTGCAGCGCGACATCCGCATGGCGGGGCATTTCGGCTGCGTCAATGACCAGGCCCACTTCGTCAAGAATGAAGGCGACCCGCGGGTGAACATTGCCGGCGTGGCGACCGGCGGCGGAAGCGCGCTGGACTTCTCCGTGTCGGTTCAGGGCTACGAGGCGGCCAACAGTGCGCCGACCAATACCTTGACCCTGGGCACTACATGGGGCGACGCGGCGGGCATGCCCATTCAGCTGCAGAACCTCAACGCGCGCGGTGGCAGCGATGTGCTGGTGCTGCGTTTCCTGTCGCCGGTGGGCGTTCCGGTCACCAGCATCTCCGCCGGCAGTGACAACAAGATCGGCTTCAACGCCGAGATCGGCAAGCGGTTGACCGAAGACGGCGTGGGCGCGCCCCGGCTGTTCGGGATTGCCGACTGCAGCCACGCGGACGTTTTCATCGGCACCTATGCGGCAGGTGAGGTCACCGCCGCCAATGCCACCCTGGACCGCTACAACGTGCAGCCGACCGGCGAGACCATGCTGTACCGCGCCGAGTCGATCGCCTACTACATCGGCACGTCCGCCAGCGGCGAACCGGTGCTGATGCGTGCGCGCGCCAACGCGGCCGGCACCTACGACGTGCGCGAGGAACTGGTGGAAGGCATCGAGAACCTCCAGGTCATCTATGGCCTGGATACCACGCCGGTGATCGCCCAGGCCACGCTGCCGTCGGGCAACGTCACCGTGCAGCAGACGGCAGCCGGTGTCAGCACCGGCACCGATGCCGCCGCGGCCAACGAATGGCGGCGCGTGGGCCAGGTGCAGGTCGGCGTGCTGGCACGCAGCCCCAGCCCGGCCACGGCCTCGGCGGTGGCCGCTGCGGCGAATGATCCCCGCCTGCTGGGCGTTCGTTTCGCGCCTGCGGGAACCAATGACGGGCGTTACCGGGCCGCATACGAGTCCACCATCGCCCTGCGCAACCGCCTCTTCGGGAACTGATGTCATGAACCGGTCTTCCAGGTCGCCTGCAACCCCCTCAACGCAGCGTGGCGCCGTGCTCTACGTCGCCCTGATCATGCTGATCCTGCTGGCGCTGATCGGCATCGCCGGCATGCAGGTGGCAGGCATGCAGGAAAAGATGTCCGCCAATTACCGCGCCACCAACACGTCGTTCCAGAGTACCGAGAGCTTGACCCGGCGCACCGAGCACAGCATCGAGGCCATCGCCAACCGTACCGCGCTGCCGGACCCGGCACCGATTTCCGCTGCCAGCATCCAGCAGAACTGCGATGACGGCTACGACCCGGTGGACTGGGGCCGCAAGAAGGTCATCACGGGCACTGAGGCGGTCAACGTGCGCCGTATCGACTCCTGCATCATCGGTGGCGGTTCGCTGGGCATGGGCGAAGCGCTCGACCCGACCGCACCGGTCTACCAGATCACTTCCTTCTCGACCGATGTTCCGGCAGGCCCGTCCTCGTCGGCCGTCATCGACACCATCTTCAAGCTTTGAGGGCTGCCGGCATGATCACGCGTAAATTCGGTGTCACCGCGGGCGCAGGTGTGCTGCTGCTCGGCGCCGGTGCCTATTTCATGTACAGCCTGTTCGCCGCCCAGGGGCAGGGCGAGCTGTCCCAGGTGCCGATGAACTCGGTCAACACGGCGCCCCCGGCGTTCATCATGGCCGTGGATGACTCCAACTCGATGATGTTCGAGCGCATCTTCACCGGCGGCGATGGGCGGCTGCAGTGGAATGGCAGCAGCTTCTTCAAGTCCGCGGGCGTGTTCTACAACAGCAGCACCTCGTGCAACAACGATAATCAGGTCGACTGCTACCTCCACCTGTATCCGCATGCCGACTACAACAAGGCCTACAGCTACGGGCGGGCGATTCCGCCGCTGGACCAGTTCGGGTTCGCCCGCTCGCCCACCTACAATGCGAGCTACTTCAACCCGGCCGTCACGTATGAGACGTGGCGCCGGGCTGACAGGACCCTGTGGGACGATCCGATCCTCACCGCGACGCGCGCCGATCCCCGATCGGACTTCAAGGTGCCGTACGGCGTCACCTACAACCTCCAGGATTTCCGGACCGTATCGACCGAGGGTTTCCAGGTTCTCAAGGGCATGACCCTCCCCAAGGGGACGACCTACTACTCCGACGGTACCACCTGCAATACGAATCGCAACGATGGTCTGCCAGACGCGAAAAAGAAGTGGGTGGAGCTGGAGAAAGATTGGACCGCGCCCACCAACTGTCCGAACGGGATTCCGATCAAGTACTTCCCGGCCACGTTCTATCTGCCTGCAGCTGCCGCTGCACCGGCCGGCTACAAGACGGGCGATGAGTTCCGTCCGGTGATCAAGGGTGCCTGCGGACCGGACTGCGACATGCGCCGGTACACCATTGCGTCGGCGAACTACGACAGCGGCTACGCCGCGGCAATCAAGAATTTCTCCATCTGGTTCCAGTATCACCGCAACCGCATCCTCTCGATGGTGGGCTCGTCCTCGCACGCGATGAGTGAAGTCGAAAACATGCGGGTGGGTTACTTCACCATCAACAACCGCACCGACGTCACCATGTACGACGTGGGCACCCAGCGCGCGGACCTGTTCAAGAAGATCTACACGCTGGGCCCGAACGGCGGTACGCCGAACCGGCAGGCAGTTGACTTCCTGGGCAAGCAGTTCCGCCGCACGGACGCCGGCGCGCCGGTGGCGCTGTCCTGCCAGCGCAACGGCGGCATGCTGTTCACGGATGGCTATACCAACTCGGGCAACAAGCCGGACGGCACCGACTATGGCAACGCCGATTCCACGGGGACCACGCACTTCCCGGGTGCGCCGTTCGAGGACAGCTACAGCAACACGATCGCCGACATCGCTGCGGCCTACTACGATGGTGCCCTGGTGCCGCTGCGGTCGGGCGGCAACTTCCCGGCCGGGCAGGTCCCGGTCAGCAAGCAGTGCGAGACGCTGAGCAAGTCCTCGCCCGACTGGAAGCGCCTGGACTGCCAGAAAGACCTGCACATGAACTTCTACGGCGTCACGCTGGGCGCGCAGGGCAGGATCTACGACGTGAACCAGGCGGCGACCAAGGATCCGTATGCCAACCCGCCCGCCTGGAACAGCGGAAACCCGATCGACGCCGACGACGGTCGCGTCATCGACGAAATCTGGCACGGCGCCATCAACTCCCGTGGCGAGTTCATCAATGCGAAAACCCCGGCGGACGTGACTGCAGCGATGCGCCGGGTGCTTTCCGCCGTGGCGGCGGGTTCCTCGCCGTCGGGCAGCATCGCGCTGACGGGTGCCCGGATCGGTGCGGGTTCACTCACCGTTTCGCCCACGTACGAAGTGGCCAATGAGGGTACCGACTGGTTCAGCCGGCTGACTGCCAGCCAGGTGACCGTCGACCGCGCCACGAATTCGGCGGTCTACACGCCGATCTGGGAAGCCAGCAGCAAGTTCCCGGCGGCCGGCTCCCGCAACATCTACTTCGGCAGTGGCACGGGTGTCAGCGTGTTCGATTCGTCGACGGTAACGCTGGACCTGCTCTGCACCAAGTCTACGACCCTCTACCCGGGAATGAGCCAGTGCGACAGCGCGACCCTCAAGACCATCGGTGCGACCGATGCGTCGGCGGCGTCCTACCTGCGGGGTGATACCAGCCTGGAAGTCCGCAACGGCGGAAAGTTGCGCGATCGCACCACCACCCTCGGTGACATCATCAACTCGTCGCCGCAGATCAGTTCGCCGATTGATGATTACGGCTATCGCAACCTTGACGGGCTTGGCACCAGCTACGTCGCGTACATGAAGGCAAAGCAGGGCAACAACTACATGGTCTATGTCGGCGCGAACGACGGCATGCTGCATGCCTTCGACGGTGGCCTGGACTGGGAAGGAAAGACCGCTGGCAATGGCGGGCGCGAGAAGTTCGCCTATATCCCGGAAACCGCGATTGGCCACATGGGTAACCTGCTCAAGCCGTACAACAGGCTCAACGCGCAGAACCAGTCGCCGCACCGCTATTCGGTTGACGGCCCGGTCGTGGTGGGCGACACGTATTATGGCGAGGCCTGGCATACCACCCTCGTGGGCACCGCCGGTGCCGGCGGGCGCGGTGTCTTCGCCCTGGACGTGACCAATCCCAACAAGTTCGATACCAACAGCCGCCTGTGGGAAATCAACGACATCTCAGGCGGTTCCAGCGACATCAGGAACAACATCGGCTTCGTGCTTGGCAAGCCGGTCATCGTGCCCGTGAAGAGCGGTACGTCGGTGACGTGGAAGGCCATCTTCGGTAACGGCTACAACAGCAAGAACGGCAGGGCGGTGCTGTTCGTGGTCGACATCGGCACCGGTTCGCCCAAGGTGCGCATGATCGAGGCCGTCGAATCCGGTGACGGTAAGCCCACCGGCACCAATGGGCTGGGCAACATCGTGGTGGTCGATCGCAAGGACAACAGCGATACCACCCGCGCTGTCCGCGATGGCTTCGCCGACACGGTCTATGGTGCCGATGCCAATGGTGCCGTGTGGAAGTTCGATCTGCTGTCGAGCAGCGATTCGATCAGCGTTCCGGTGTTCACCACTGCCACGCGCACCGAGTCCAAGATGGTCTACCGCCAGCCCATCACCGGTGGCCTGGTGGCGGCTTCGGGCGAGGGCGGTGGTGTGCTGTTGATGTTCGGCACCGGCAGTTTCTCGTTCGTCAACGACAAGCTCGACGAAACCATCCAGTCCCTGTATGGGTTCAATGAACGCTCGGGCGCCACCGTGACCACGGTTACCCGCGACAAACTGCAACCGTATACCGTGACTACCCATGCCGACGGCGTATCGCGCGAGGTGAAGGCGGGAACGCGGCCCGCCGGGGCGCTGGGCTGGTACGTCGACCTGCCCAAGGGCGAGCGTTTCGTCGGGTATCCCGACGTCGTGTCCGGCGTCGTGTTCATGCCCACCTATTCCGCACTCCTGGAATCCACCGGGTGCAGCACCGTCGGCAAGAACTGGCTGTTTGGCCTCGACGCGCGTTCCGGCGCGGCAGCTCTGTCGTCGGTCCGGGTCGGCTCGCCGGGCGGCAAGGGCTATGCCGATGGTACCGGCGCGATCGCGCTGGATATCGGCGGTACGGCGCCGGTCAAGGACGTGGCCATTTCGGTGGTGCCACGCCTGGGCGCGCCGGCCAACCCGGGCGGCGGTGTGCCGCCGCCGGCCCCGCCGGGCAGCGGCTGCTGGATGGTGGTCAACGTGGCCGGCGCACAGCCGATGTACCTGCCGTATCCCTGCGGCCGCCAATCCTGGCGCCAGATCCAGTAACGGAGACCGTGTACATGCATTCCATTCGCGCCAATGGGGCCTGCGGCAATCGCCGCAGCGCCCTGGGCTTCACCCTGATCGAGCTGATGATCGTGGTCGCGGTTGTCGCCATCCTCGCCGCGGTGGCGGTGCCGGGGTACCAGGACCAGGTGCGGAAATCGCGCCGGGCCCAGGCCAAGGCCGATATGGTGGAGTACAGCCAGCGGGCCGAGCGCTTCCATACGGTCAACAACACCTACCAGGGCTTCACCCTGCCCACGACGCAGTCACCGCGCGAGGGTACGGTGTCCCGGTATGTGCTGGGCATCCAGCAGACCGCGTCCACCTTCACCATTACGGCCACGCCACAGTCCACGCAGTCCAAGGACAAGTGCGGCACGATGACGATCAACCAGGCCGGGGTCAAAACGCCGGCCGAGGCCACCGTGTCGGGCTGCTGGTAAACAGCACCCGCCAAGGTCTTGCATCGGCACCCGACAACCTCTAACATTCGCGTCCCCGCCCGAATAGCTCAGCCGGTTAGAGCACTTGACTGTTAATCAGGGGGTCGTTGGTTCGAGTCCAACTTCGGGCGCCAGATACTGCAGAAGCCGCGAGAAATCGCGGCTTTTGTTGTTTCTGCGCATTCATCGTCCCGCACGTGCATCCATCAGGGGCAGGGCACGGACTCCGCCGACGTCTGCGAACGCGCCCGCCCACTGTTGTTGACGCGCACTTCGGCGCGGCGCTGCCCTCGTACGCACACCGCGATGGTCAGGTTGCTGCCGAAGCTGCGCCCGTTGGCGGCAAACCGCAGGGCGGGACGGCCAGCGCTACCCACGGCATGGACGCCCTGCTGGCGCGGGCCGGGCTGGTAGTGCAGCACATCCTGGCGCGCGGCAGGCTGCGCGTCCTGTCCTGGATCGAGATAGATCAGCCAGCCTGCGCTCCAGTCCCGCGTGCAATGGTGCCCATCGTCGCTGGCGCAGACGCTGACCGGGTGGCGTCGGGTGATGGCCGTGCTGCGCGCCGCCGCGAAGGCGGACAACAGCTGCATGCGAACCCGGTCGGCGCGCATGCGGTCGAGCAGGTCGCTGAACGGTGGTACGGCGATCGCGGCCAGCGTGGCCAGGATGCCGACGGCCAGCAGCAGCTGGACGAGGGAGATGCCGTGGGATTTGCGCGCGAGCGTACGCGTGATGGGCATGATGGAGGCCGTGGCTGCCGGAGCTGTCGACCCTGCGCTCCACGGGCGGGGCAGGGTATCGGGCTTCCCCTCAGCCGGCCGTCACCCAACCCCCCGCTATAATGGAAGGCCCGGTCTATGGCGGCACCATGAGCGATCGCTTCGAACTTGTATCTCCGTACTCCCCGGCCGGTGACCAGCCGGCGGCGATCGAGAAGCTGACCGCCAACTTCGAGGCCGGCATCGCCAAGCAGACCCTGCTGGGCGTGACCGGCTCGGGCAAAACCTACACCATTGCCAACGTCATCCAGCGGGTGCAGAAGCCCACCCTGGTGATGGCGCCGAACAAGACCCTGGCCGCACAGCTGTATGGCGAGTTCAAGGCGTTCTTCCCGCACAACGCGGTGGAGTACTTCGTCAGCTACTACGACTACTACCAGCCCGAAGCCTACGTGCCGTCGTCGGACACCTTCATCGAGAAGGACAGCTCGATCAACGAGCACATCGAACAGATGCGGCTGGCGGCGACCAAGACGCTGCTGTCGCGCCCGGATGCGATCGTGGTGGCGACCGTCTCGGCGATCTACGGCCTCGGCGCGCCGGAAGATTACCTGTCGCTGCGCCTGATCCTGTCCACCGGCGAGCGCATCGACCAGCGCGACCTGATCAACCACCTCACCCAGCTGCAGTACACCCGCAACGAGTACGAACTGCACCGCGGCACGTTCCGCGTGCGCGGCGAGGTGATCGACATCTTCCCGGCCGAATCGGACAGTGAAGCGGTGCGCATCGAGCTGTTCGATGGCGAGGTGGAGCAGATCAGCATGTTCGATCCGCTCACCGGCGAGAGCCTGCGCCGCCTGCAGCGCTACACCGTGTACCCCAAGACCCACTACGCCACCACGCGCGAGCGGGTGCTGTCGGCGGTGGATACGATCAAGGCCGAGCTGAAGGTGCGGCTGGAGCAGCTGTACGAACAGAACAAGCTGGTGGAAGCGCAGCGCTTGGCGCAGCGCACCCAGTTCGACCTGGAAATGATGGCCGAGGTCGGCTTCTGCAACGGCATCGAAAACTATTCACGCCATCTCACCGGCAAGGCTGCCGGCGAGCCGCCGCCGACCCTGTTCGACTACCTGCCGCCGGATGCACTGCTGGTCATCGACGAATCGCACGTGACCATTCCGCAGATCGGCGCGATGTACAAGGGCGACCGCTCGCGCAAGGAAACCCTGGTGGAGTTCGGCTTCCGGCTGCCGTCGGCGCTGGACAACCGCCCGCTGCGCTTCGAGGAATGGGAAGCGCGCTGCCCGCGCAGCATCTACGTGTCTGCCACTCCGGGGCCGTACGAGCTGCGCGAAGCGGCCGATGAGATCACCGAGCTGGTGGTGCGCCCGACCGGCCTGATCGATCCGGTGGTGGAGATCCGCCCGGTGGGCACGCAGGTCGATGACCTGATGAGCGAGGTCAACGAGCGCATCAAGCTGGGCGACCGCGTGCTGGTCACCACGCTGACCAAGCGCATGGCCGAGAACCTCACCGAGTACCTCACCGAGCACGGTATCCGCGTGCGTTACCTGCATTCGGATATCGACACGGTAGAGCGCGTGGAGATCATCCGCGACCTGCGCCTGGGCAAGTTCGACGTGCTGGTCGGCATCAACCTGCTGCGCGAAGGCCTGGACATGCCCGAAGTGTCGTTGGTGGCGATCCTGGATGCGGACAAGGAAGGCTTCCTGCGCTCGACCGGGTCGCTGATCCAGACCATTGGCCGCGCCGCACGCAACCTGCGCGGCAAGGCGATCCTGTACGCGGACAAGATCACCCGTTCGATGCAGGCAGCGATCGACGAAACCGACCGCCGCCGTGCCAAGCAGGTGGAATACAACGAAGCGCATGGCATCGTGCCCAAGTCGGTACTGCGCCCGATCGTGGACGTGCTCGAAGGCGCGCGCTCGGACGCGGCGGAAAAAGAAGCGCGCGGCAAGGGCAAGGGGCGGGGTGGCCGGGTGGCCGAGGAGGCGGTGGACTACCGCACCCTGGAACCGGCCCAGATCGCCAAGCGCCTGCAGGCGCTGGAGCAGCAGATGTACCAGCACGCCCGCGACCTGGAGTTCGAAGATGCCGCACGCGTGCGCGACCAGATCCGCAAGCTGAAGGAGGCCAGCCTGGGCTGAACAACGCGTTGTGAAATACCTTCACAAAAGTGTTGCTCTTCACACCCGACGTCCGTAATATACGCGGCCTGCACCGACGCAATTGCAGCGGCACAGCGAGACAAACGGGCGGTTAGCTCAGCGGTAGAGCACTACCTTGACATGGTAGGGGTCACAGGTTCGAACCCTGTACCGCCCACCACTCCAGTCCCAGCGACTGCGGTGGAACAACAGAAAAGCCGGCCATCAGGTCGGCTTTTTTGCGTTGTGGGCTCCGCATCAGGGGCGCTTCCCGACGACACGTTTCGCACCCGCCTGATGGCGACCGCGTCGCCGCCGGCCAAACATGCAGGTTCCCGCGCGTGGTGGCCTGCATGTCGTTCCTGTCGGACGTCCTCTCCCGTTTGTTCCCGGCTCCGTTGCCCCTGTTCGGCAAGGCATGTGCGGCTGCACTGCTGGCCGGTGTGTGCGGTGTCGTGTTCGCGCCGGTGCTGCTGCTCCGGATGCCCGCGTGGTGCGCGCTGCTCGTCGGAGCGGGCGTCTGGTTGGGATGGCCGCGTGCACGGTGGTGCGGCGCAGTGCTGGCCGGGATCGGCTGGGTCACCCTGCACGCGCATGCCGGCCTGGCCCTGCAGTTGCCTGCGGATGCCGCGCCTGCGGACCACGTGCTGCGCGGCCGGGTAGTGGACCTGCCGCAGCATGGATCACGCAGCACCCGCTTCCGGTTCCGCGTGGATGACGATGCGGCGATGCCCACGCACCTGCGTGGGCGCGAGCTGGCGCTGGCCTGGTATGACGTCACTGCGGCGAAAGCGCCTACCCGCGTTCCTGCAACCGAACCGGCGCTGCGCTACTCGCTTCGCGCCGGTGCACGCTGGCAGCTTCACGCGCGGCTGCGTCCACCGCGTGGATTGCGCAACCCCGGTGGCTTCGACGCCGAGCGGCATGCGCTGCTGCAACGATTGTCCGGCACCGGGCACGTGCGCGCGCCTGCGATGGCGCTGGACGACCCGGCCGGATTGCCGGCGTGGCGCGAGCGCATGGCCGATGCCATCGCGGGACATGTGCCGGGCCTTGGCGCGCGTTTCATCCAGGCGCTGGCGCTGGGCGACACCCGGGGGCTGGGGCAGGGCGACTGGGATGACCTGCGCGCGCTGGGCCTGACCCATCTGGTGGCGATCTCCGGGTTTCACGTCGGGCTGGTGGCCGGGTTCGCGGCATGGCTGGCGGCGCTGGCGTGGCGCGCGCTTCCCGGGCTGGGGCGCTGCTGGCCACGGCCGCTGGCAGCCGCACTGGCGGCCGTTGCCGGTGCTGCGCTGTATGCGGCGGTGGCGGGCTTCGCGTTGCCCACGGTGCGAACGGTGCTGATGATCGCGGTGGTCGCCGCTGCACGCTGCGTGCGGCGACCCACCACGGTCGGCCAGGCGCTGGCGCTGGCGGCGCTGGTGGTGCTGCTGGTCGATCCGCTGTCGGTACTGGCCCCGGGGTTCTGGCTGAGCTTCGCCGGCGTGCTGTGGCTGGTCTGGTGCCTGCCGGGTCGCGACGTCCATTGGCTGCGTACGTTCCTGGCCGCGCAGGGCGTGGCCACCCTGGCGCTGCTGCCGCTGACCGTCGCCCTGTTCGGGCAGGCCTCGCGGGCGGGGCCGCTGGTCAACCTGCTGGCCATTCCGTGGTGGAGCCTGGTGGTGGTGCCGTTGGCGCTGCTCGGCACCGGGCTTGAAGCGCTGTTCGATGGGGCGGGGCGTTGGCCCTGGCGCGGGGCGGCCGCCTGTTTCGACGCGAGCTGGTGGCTGTTCGGGGCGCTGGCGCGCCAGCCGTGGGCGCTGTGGTGGGCGACCCAGGCGGGTGTTACGGCGGTGCCGTTGGCGGTGCTCGGAGTGTTCTGGCTGCTGCTGCCGCGCGCCGCCGGCATGCGCCTGCCGGCGCTGCTGCTGTGCCTGCCGCTGCTGTGGCCCGTGCGCGACCGGCCCGCGCCCGGCGAGGTCGAGCTGCTGGTGATGGACGTGGGGCAGGGCCTGGCCGTGTGGGTACGTACCCGCCACCACCGGTTGCTGTACGACGCCGGCCCGGCCGCCGAGGGAGGATTCGATGCCGGCGAACGGATCGTCGTGCCGACCCTGCATGCGCTGGGCGAGGCCGGGCTGGACCGGGTGCTGCTCAGCCATGGCGACCGCGACCACGCCGGCGGCATGCCGGCCGTGCGGCGCGCCTTCCACGCCCCGCCACTGCAGGCGCCACCCGGTGCGGTGCCCGGTGCCGGGCTGCGCTGCAGCCGGGGCGAGCGCTGGCGTTGGGACGGGGTGGACTTCACTGTCCTGCACCCCCCGCCGGACATGGACTACGCCGGCAACGCCAGCAGCTGCGTGCTGCGCATCCAGTCCGCCCACGGCGTGGTGCTCCTTACCGGCGACATCGGCCAGCGCGAAGAGGCCGCGCTGGTCGCCACGGTGCCAGCCGCGCTGCGCGCCGACGCGGTGCTGGTGGCGCACCACGGCAGTGCCGGCTCATCCGGTGCGGAATGGGTACAGGCGGTGTCGCCGCGCCTGGCCATCGTCTCGGCGGGGCATGGCAACCGGTTCGGGCACCCGCGCCGGGACGTGGTGCAGCGCTGGCAGGGCGCCCCCGCCGAAGTGCTGAACACCGCCGAGAGCGGCGCGCTGCGCCTGTGGGTGGGCGGGGAGGGGCTGCAGGTGCGCGAACAGCGTCTTTTCGAACGCCGTTGGTGGGATGCCGCGGAGCGGGCGCGGTCGGCTGCTATCCTATCGGCGGTCATACAGGCGGCCAATGGGCCGGAGGGTTGAAACGTGTGGGAACTGGTCAAGGCCGGTGGCTGGCCGATGGTGCCGCTGCTGCTGTTGGGCGTACTGGCTTTGGCAATCGTCCTGGAGCGTTTCTGGACCTTGCGGCGTAACGAGGTCCTGCCCCCGGGGCTGGGCCAGGAAGTGCGCAACTGGGCCGCGCGCGGCAAGCTCGATCCGAATCACATCCAGTCGCTGCGGGCCAACTCGCCGCTGGGCGCGTTGCTGGCTGTGGCGCTGGAGGCGCGCAACCGCCCGCGCGACCAGATCCGCGAACGCATCGAAGATGCCGGCCGCCACCTGGTGCACCGCATGGAGCGGTTCCTGAACGCGCTGGGCACCATCGCATCGGCCGGCCCGCTGCTGGGCCTGCTCGGTACCGTGGTGGGCATGATCCAGATGTTCCTGGGCATCCTCGACCACGGTGTGGGCGATGTGAACCAGCTGGCCGGCGGCATCGGCAAGGCGCTGGTGTGCACCGCCACCGGCATGATCGTGGCCATCCCGGCGTTGATGTTCCATCGCTACTTCAAGGGCCGCATCGGCGGTTACGTGATCGAGATGGAAATGGAGGCCTCGGCCCTGCTCGATGCCCTGGACGGCCGTCCCGGCGTCATGAACGCGGCACCGCGCGCCGGCACCGCGCCGGCACCCGGCGCCGCGCCCGTCACGGCCAAGGGCTGACGGATGCGCATCCGCAACGACCGGGTCCAGGACGAGGTGCACATCGATCTGGTGCCCCTGATCGACGTCATCCTCGTGCTGATCATCTTCTTCGTGGTCACCACCACCTTCGACGCGCGCTCGACGCTGCAGCTGCAGCTGCCGACCGCCAGCCAGCAGGACACCACCGAGCCGCCGCGCTCGCTGAGCGTGCTGGTCAACGCCGAGGGGCGTTACTTCATCAACGACCACGAAGTGCTGCGCACCGACGTGGAATCGGTCAAGCAGACCATTGCCGCCGTCGCCGGCACCGACCGTGAGCAGACCGTGCTGCTGCGCGCCGATGCCCGCACCCCGTACCAGGCCGTGGTGACCGCCCAGGATGCCCTGGGCCAGCTCGGTTTCCGCCGCATCGCCATCGCTACCGCGCCGGAGGTGCGTCCATGAGTAAACAACACGCGCCGGTCTGGCCGATCTACAAACGCCTGCTGGGCTACACCCGCGCCTACTGGGTGTTCATGGTGGCCGCCGTCATCGCGATGGTGGTCGAAGCCCTGGCCGGCTACCACTTCACCAAGCTGATGGAACCGCTGGTCAACCGCGGCTTCGTCAACCCCGAGCCGCGCATGGCGGTGATCCTGCCGCTGACCATCCTCGGGCTGTTCATGATGCGCAGCCTGGCCACCCTGGTCAGCGATTACGCGCTGGCCCGCACCGGCCGCAGCGTGGTGCGCGACCTGCGCGAGCAGGTGCTGTCCAAGTACCTGCACCTGCCGTCGTCGCACTTCGACAGCGAAGCCACCCCCGTGATGGTCAGCCGCCTGAACTACGACACCGAGCAGGTCACCCAGGCCAGCGCCGATGCGCTCAAGACCCTGGTCGCCGACACCCTGACCATCATCGCCATGCTGGTGGTGATGCTGCAGATGAGCGTCAAGGTGACCGTGGCGATGCTGGTGGTGGTGCCGCTGATCGGCGTGATCGTCTCGTTCGTGGGCAAGCGCTACCGGCGCATCAGCCGTGGCATCCAGGACGGCATGGGCAGCATGGCGCAGACCGCCGAGCAGTCGCTGGCCGCGCAGCAGGAAGTGAAGGTGCATGGCACCCAGGCGCACGAGATCTCGCGTTACTCGCGGCTGGCCAACCGCATGCTCGGCCTGAACATGAAGGTGGAAACCACCCGCGCGCTGGCCTCCAGCACCGTGCAGTTCCTGGCCGCCCTGGCGCTGGCCGTGATCGTGTGGGTGTCCACCCGCGAAGCGCTCGCCGGGCGCTTGAATGCGGGCCAGTTCATGGGCCTGATGACCTCTATGATGGCCATCATTCCGTCGCTGCGCCGCCTGACCAGCGTGCAGACGTCGATCTCGCGCGGCGTGGCCGCCGCCGAGCGCCTGTTCGGCATCCTCGACCTGCCGGTCGAGCGCGACGAAGGCAGCACCCGCGCCAAGCGCGTCCGTGGCGAGCTGTCGTTCCAGCACGTGATGCTGCGTTACCGCGAAGACACCGGCATCGCGCTGGACGACATCACCTTCGACGCCAAGCCGGGTACCGTGACCGCCATCGTCGGCCGCTCCGGCAGTGGCAAGACCAGCCTGATCCGGCTGGTGCCGCGCTTCTATGAGCCCAGTGGCGGGCGCATCCTGCTCGATGGTGTGCCGCTGGACGACTACCCGCTGGCCGACCTGCGCCGCCAGGTGGCGATGGTCGGGCAGAAGGTCATGCTGTTCGACGATACCGTGGGCGCCAACATCGCCTACGGCATGGATGCCAGCGAGGATCAGATCCGCGCGGCCGCCGAAGCGGCCAATGCGTGGGAGTTCATCGAACGCATGCCGCAGCAACTGCAGACGCCGGTGGGCGAGAACGGTGCGCTGCTGTCCGGCGGCCAGCGCCAGCGCCTGGCGATCGCCCGCGCGATCCTGCGCGACGCGCCGGTGCTGATCCTCGACGAAGCCACCGCCGCGCTGGACAACGAATCCGAGCGGCTGGTGCAGGATGCCCTGCAGCGCCTGATGCCCGAGCGCACCACCCTGGTGATCGCGCACCGCCTGTCCACCATCGAACACGCCGACCAGGTGCTGGTGATGGACCACGGCCGCATCGTCGAGCGCGGCACCCACAGCGAACTGCTGGCACTGGGCGGGCTGTACGAGCACCTGCACAAGATGCAGTTCCGCGAAAGGCAGCCCTGATGGCGTCCAAGGGTTCCCAGACGCCGTCGTACTGGTACGACGGCAGTGCGATTCCGTTCGCCGCACGCCTGCTGGCGCCGGTGTACGGCGCCGTGGTGGCGCTGCGTCGCGGTCTGTACCGGCGCGGTTGGCGCAAGCGTCATGCGCTGCCGGTGCCGGTGATCGTGGTCGGCAACGTGACCGCCGGTGGTACCGGCAAGACCCCGCTGACCATCGCCCTGGTGGACCGCCTGCGTGACGCGGGCTGGAAACCCGGCGTGGCCAGTCGCGGTTATGGGCGCGAAGAGGCCAAGGTGCCGCGCTGGGTTGAGGCAAGTACGCCGACCGCGCTCGGCGGCGACGAACCGGTGCTGATCGCCTGGAAAACCGGCGTGCCGGTGCGGGTCGATGCCGACCGCGTGGCGGCCGGCAGGGCGCTGGTCGAAGCCGGCTGCAACATCATCGTCTGCGACGACGGCCTGCAGCACTATCGGCTGGCGCGCGACATCGAAATTGAAGTGGTCGACGCACAGCGCCGCTACGGCAACGGCCGGTTGATCCCGGCCGGGCCGCTGCGCGAGCCCGCCGAACGCGCACGCGACTGCGACTTCCGCGTGGTCAACCTGGGCCAGGCCAGCGCCGATCCGTCCGCGCTCGCCTCGTGCGGTTTCGGCGAATGGGCGATGCAGCTGCATATCGACAGCGCGCAACCGCTCAGCGGTGGCCGCGCCCGCGCGCTGTCGCACTTCCGTGGCCAGCGCGTGCACGCCGTGGCCGGCATCGCGCACCCGCAGCGCTTCTTCGACATGCTGCGCGCGCATGGCATCGGCGTGGTACCGCATGCCTTCGCCGACCACCATGCCTACCAGGCCGCGGACCTGCGCTTTGGCAGTGAGCTGCCGGTGCTGATGACCGAAAAGGATGCGGTGAAGTGCAAGGCGTTCGCCAACGAATGGCATTTCTCGGTGCCGCTGTCGGCCGATCTTCCCGCCGCGTTCTGGGTCAACCTGCTGGACCGCGTGGATAAACTTAGGGGTCCTGCATGAGCCAGTCCGTCGATTTCGTCGTCGCCATTCCGGCGCGTTACGCCGCTTCGCGGCTGCCCGGCAAGCCGCTGCGGCTGCTCGGCGGCAGGCCGCTGGTGCTGCACGTGGCCGAACGCGCGCTGCTGGCCGGCGCGCGCGAGGTCTGGGTGGCCACCGATGACGCGCGCATTGCCGATGCCCTGCAGGGCCTGGACGGCGTGCAGGTGGCGATGACCGCCGCCAGCCACGCTTCCGGTACCGACCGGCTGGCCGAATGCGCCCGCCAGGCCGGCTGGTCCGACGACACCGTGGTGGTGAACCTGCAGGGCGACGAGCCCTTCGCCCCGGCCGAGGGCATCCGCGCGGTGGCCGAAGCGCTGGTCTACAGCGGGGCCGCCATGGCGACCCTGGCCACCCCGGTGGAGGATGCGCAGACCCTGTTCGACCCGAACGTGGTCAAGGTGGTGCGCCAGCAGAACCTGGACGCGCTGTACTTCAGCCGTGCTCCGATTCCCTGGCAACGCGATGCCTTCGCGCAGTCTCGCGAGACGCTGTCCGGCCCACATTGGCTGCGCCACATCGGCATCTATGCCTACCGCGCCGGCTTCCTGCAGCAGTTCGCCGCCTTGCCGCCGGGCGTGCTGGAACAGCTGGAATCGCTGGAGCAGCTGCGGGTGCTGGAGGCGGGCCACCGGTTGAGCGTGGCGCTGTCGCCGGCCGCCTTCCCGCCGGGGATCGATACCCCCGAGGACCTGGCGCGTGCCGAAGGCTGGTTGGCCCGCCGCGAAATTGACGGTGGCACGACGGTTGCATGACGCCCACTCCGGCATAATCACCGCATGAACGTACAACCCGTCCAGGACCTGCCCGAGTTCGCCACGTGGCTCAATGCCGCGCCGACCACCCTGACCGAACTGCGCGGTCGCCCGGTGGTGCTGGCCTTCGTCAACGCCGCCTCGGTCTGGTGCGCGCACCGGCTGGCCGAGCTCGGCCAATGGCAGTCGCGCAACCCCGGCAAGCTGCAGGTGCTGGTGCTGCAGGTACCGCGCTTCGACTTCGAGCGCGAACCGGAGCAGGCGCTGAAGCTGCTGCGCCGCCAGGGCGTGACCGTGCCGGCGCTGCTGGATGCGGACTGGGACGGCTGGCGCCGGTTCAACATCACGGCGTGGCCGACCCTGGTCCTGCTGGACGCGCAGGGGCGCGAGGTTGACCGCCTGGTCGGCTTCGGCGACGAGCTGGACCGCGCGCTCAACAGCCTGTGCCAAGGGACGTCGAGTCCGCTCGATGTCGATGCCTCGCGGCAGCGTGAGCTGCATCCCGAACCGCGCGTGCCGATGCTGTTCCCGACCGCGCTGGCGGTGAGCACCGAGCGGCTGTACATCGCCGACAGCGGCCACCATCGCATCCTCGAATGCAGCCACGCCGGGCGGGTGCTTCGCCAGTTCGGGCTGGGCACCGCCGACATGATGGACGGCGGCCCGGGCGAGGCCGCGTTCAACCGGCCGCAGGGCCTGGCGCTGGAGCGCGAGTGGCTGTACGTGGCCGACACCGGCAACCACGCGCTGCGCCGGATCCACCTGCTGACCGGCCAGGTCGACACGCTGTGCGGCAATGGCCGCCCCGGCGACCCGCGCGAAGGCGCGGTAGGCGATCCCCGGCAGACGCCGCTGAACCACCCGCAGGGGCTGGCCGTGGCCGACAACCAGGTGCACATCGCCATGGCCGGCGACAACCGCATCTGGAGCTACCACCTGGGCCAGCGCACGCTGTCCTGGCGCGCCGGCTCCGGTGCCATGGACGAGCGCGACGGCAGTGGCCATCTGGCCGCGTTCGCGCAGCCGGCCGCGCTAGCGGCGGTGCAGCAGGTGCTGTACGTGTGCGACGCGCTCGGCTCGTCGATCCGGTCGATGCAGCTGCGTGGCGACCTGGTACAGACGCTGGTGGGGCAGGGGATGTGGGCGTTCGGCGAGCAGGATGGCCCGCGCACCACTGCCCAGCTGCAGTACCCCCAGGCGATCGCGATGAGTCCGGATGCGCCCGTGCTGTGGATCGCCGATGCCGGCAACGGGCGCCTGCGCACGCTGCGCCTCGGCGGCGGCGAATTGAACACCGTGGAGCTGCCGCGGCGGCTGCATGGGCCGGCCGGCCTGGCGCTGGGCGGCGGGGCGGTGTGGATCGCCGAGACCGATGCCCACGCCGTACTGCGTTTCGACCCCGTCAGCGGCGTACTGAGCGACGTGCCGATCAGCGAATGACCCCGAATACCGCTCCGGCCTTCGATGGAAAGGCATTCGCGGCCCATCTGAGTACCGCGCCCGGCGTGTACCGCATGTACGCCGCCGACGACACCCTGCTGTATGTCGGCAAGGCACGCGCGCTGCGCAACCGCGTTGGCAGCTACTTCAACGGCGCGCCGAAGACCACGCGGATCATGTCCATGCTCTCGCAGGTCGCGCGCATGGACGTGACCGTCACCCGTTCCGAGTCCGAAGCGCTGCTGCTGGAAAACCAGCTGATCAAGTCGCTGACGCCGCGTTACAACGTCTCGCTGCGCGACGACAAGACCTATCCGCACGTGCTGCTGACCCGCGAAGACTGGCCGCGCATCGCGCTGCACCGTGGGCCGCGCGCGGTGCCGGGCCGGTATTTCGGTCCGTACCCGGGGGTGACCGCGGTGCGCGAAACCCTCAACCTGATGCACAAGCTGTTCAAGCTGCGCAGCTGCGAGGACAGCGTGTTCCGCAACCGCTCGCGGCCCTGCCTGCAGTACCAGATCGGCCGCTGCAGCGCGCCCTGCGTGGACCTGGTGGCCGCCGACGACTACGCCGAATCGGTGCGGCGTGCCTCGATGTTCCTGGAAGGCAAGAGCGACCAGCTGGCGCGCGAACTGGGCACGCAGATGCAGGCGGCCAGCGAAGCGCTGGAATTCGAACAGGCCGCGCGCCTGCGCGACCTGGTCACCGCGCTGCGCAGCATGCAGACCCGCCAGTACGTGGATGGGCGCGCCGCCGACCTGGACGTGCTGGCCTGCGCCACCCAGGGCGCCAGTGCCTGCGTGATGCTGCTGGCGTTCCGCGACGGCCGCAACATGGGCACGCGGCCATTCTTCCCGCGCACCAACGGCGAAGAAAGCGCGGACGAAGTGCTGGGTGCCTTCGTGTCGCAGTACTACGCCGAGCATTCACCGCCGCGCGAGATCCTGCTGGACCGCGAGATTCCCGATGCCAGCCTGATCGAATCGGCGCTGAGCGCCTCGGCCGAGGCCAAGGTGCAGTTGAAGTGGAACGTGCGCGGCGAACGGGCCGGGTATGTCGAGCTGGCCAGCCGCAATGCGCAGATCACGCTGGTCAGCGAACTCACCAGCCGCAGTGCCCAGCATGCGCGCAGCGAAGACCTGCGGCAGATGCTGGGCCTGGCCGAGCAGGTCAAGCGCGTTGAGTGCTTCGACATCAGCCACACCATGGGCGAAGCCACCGTGGCGTCGTGCGTGGTGTTCGACGCCAGCGGTCCGGTGCGCAGCCAGTACCGCCGCTTCAACATCAGCGGCATCGAGCCCGGCGATGACTACGCCGCCATGCGCCAGGCCATCGACCGCCGGTTCCGCCGCGCGGTGGAAGAAGAAGGCGTGCTGCCGGACCTGCTGCTGATCGACGGCGGCGCCGGCCAGTTGGCGCAGGCACAGGCCGCGCTGGCCGACCTCGGCGTGGAAGGGGTGATGCTGGTGGGCGTGGCCAAGGGCGTGGAGCGTCGCGCCGGGCACGAGGCGCTGGTGATGCCCGATGGCCGCGAGCTGCGCCCGGGCGCGGCGTCACCGGCGCTGCAGTTCATCCAGCAGGTCCGCGACGAAGCGCACCGGTTTGCGATCACCGGCCATCGCGGCCGCCGCCAGAAGGCGCGCATGACCAGCAAGCTGGAGGACATTCCCGGCATCGGGCCGCGCCGTCGCGCCAGCCTGCTGAAGCATTTTGGTGGACTGGTCGGCCTGAAAGCAGCCGGCGAAGCGGAAATCGCCAAGGTGGAGGGCATCAATGCTGCCCTCGCCGCACGCATCTACGCTAACCTACATGGACTGCCCACGCCTCCTGTGGCCGGCGAGTAGAGAGACGCAATGAAGTTGACCCTCCCCACCTGGCTGACGCTGCTGCGGATCGTGATGATCCCGGTGCTGGTGCTGGTGTTCTACCTTCCCTACACCTGGACCAATTTCGCCTCCGCCGCGATTTTTGGCATCGCCGCGCTGACCGACTGGCTGGATGGCTGGATCGCACGCCGCTACGACCTAGCCTCGGCGTTTGGTGCGTTCCTTGATCCGGTCGCGGACAAGCTGATGGTGGCCGTGGCGCTGTTCCTGATCGTGCAGGGCCACCCGACCCCGTGGATGGCGTTCTGGGCCGCGGTGATCGTCGGTCGCGAAATCGCGGTATCGGCGCTGCGCGAATGGATGGCAGAAATCGGCCAGCGTGCGAAGGTGCGGGTGGCGTTGATCGGCAAGATCAAGACCACCGCGCAGATGGTCGCGCTGTTGTGCCTGTTGTATTCGGTGGCGCCGAATACGCCGGTGTCCGATATCTGGATGGGCGAACCGGTGTTCCATATCGGCGACTGGACCCTGGCCATCGCCGCGGTACTGACCCTGTTCTCCGGCCTGCAGTACCTGCACGCGGCGTGGCCGAGCCTGCGCGAAGACGAACGCGCCGCGCGGGAAACCGCGCGCTTGAAAAAGAAGGGCTGAGGGCTGTTGACAGCACCGCGTTTGGCTGTAGAATTTCGCCTCCCAAGCGGGAATAGCTCAGTTGGTAGAGCGCAACCTTGCCAAGGTTGAGGTCGCGAGTTCGAGTCTCGTTTCCCGCTCCAGATTCAAGAAAAAAGCGACCTTCGGGTCGCTTTTTTCGTTGGCGGCGGCGCTTCATTCCCGCTTCACCGGCACTTCATGGCCGCCCCGCCTGCCGCCGCGATCCTGTGCGCCCGCATCCGCAGGAACGCATCGCAATGAACACCCCCAACGCCGCATACGACTGGGACCTGGTCGTGGTCGGCGCCAGTTTCGCCGGCGCCGCCTGCGCACTGGCCGCTGCCGAATTCGGCCTGCGCGTGTGCGTGCTGGAACGCAAGGAAGATCCAGGCGCGCGCCTGCATACCACCGGCATCCTAGTCAAAGAGGTCGTTGAACAGACCTGGCTGCAGCGCATTCCGCCCGCACTGCTGCAACGCGTGGAACGCGTGCGCCTGTACGCGCCGAACCTGCGCAGCGTGCAGCTGGCCGCACCGGGCTACTACTTCATGACCACCGACACGCCGAACCTGATGCGCTGGCTGGCAGCCGAACTGCCTGCGCATGGTGTCGAGCTTCGCCTGCAGCAGTCCTTCACCGAGGCCGTGCGCGATGGCGAGGGCTGGCAGGTGGCCGGGGCAGGGCGCACGCGCTACCTGGTGGGCGCTGACGGCGCCCGTTCGCGCGTGGCCCAGCGCACCGGGCTGGGGCGGGTGCACGACACCCTGTTCGGGATCGAGCAGGAATTTGCCGGCCTGCAGCTGCCAGAAGGTGGCGCGCTGCATTGCTTCGCCAGCCGTCGCTTCGCGCCCGGCTACATCGGCTGGGCGGCGCAGAACCCGACCGGAGTGCAGATCGGGCTGGCGCTGCGCCACGACCCCGCGCATGCGCGCCCGCCGGACCTGGCGGGTTTCCTGGCGCACATCCGCAGCGTGATCGGGCTGCCCGACGCGGCCCGCCCCGGCGCGACCCGCGCCGGGCTGGTCCCCTGTGGGCTCGCACGCGGGCCGATCGCGGCGCCGGGCGTGATCCTCACTGGCGACGCGGCCGGTATCGTCTCGCCGCTGTCGGCCGGTGGCATCCATTCGGCCTGGCGGCATGGCTGGACGGTCGGCGATGCGGTGGCCCGCCACCTGCGCGGCAGGGGGCCTGCGGCCGAAAGCGTCGCCGTCCGCGCCGCGCCCACGTTCCGGCGCAAACGGGTGCTGCGCTGGGCCATGGACCACCTGCAGGCGGATTGGCCGCTGGATCTGCTGCTGCAGTCCCGCTTGCTGCGGCGGGTGGCCGAACAGGTCTATTTTCATCGTCGCGGCATGCGCATGCACGGCTGAATACCGCTGCATAAACCTGTTGACGACGTGAAGGAATCCCGACACAATAGCGCTCCTTCGACGCAGGTGCCGGTCGCAGGACGCAGCAACACTGCGGGAATAGCTCAGTTGGTAGAGCGCAACCTTGCCAAGGTTGAGGTCGCGAGTTCGAGTCTCGTTTCCCGCTCCAGATTTCGACAGGGCCCCCCAGGGGCCTTGTTTTTCTCCGCGGTGGCACGCGGCGATGAAGTGTAAAAAGGCTGGTGTGTTACCCGCGGTTCCGGTAACATATGCGCCTGATTTTGCGGGAATAGCTCAGTTGGTAGAGCGCAACCTTGCCAAGGTTGAGGTCGCGAGTTCGAGTCTCGTTTCCCGCTCCAAATCCTGACCAGGCCCCGTTCTCGGGGTCTTGTTTTATAAGGTCACCGGCCTGGTGGCAGAGTGGTCATGCAGCGGACTGCAAATCCGCGTACGCCGGTTCAATTCCGACCCAGGCCTCCAGTAGTTCGACAAACCCCGCTTCGGCGGGGTTTTTCGTTTCCGCCCTTCACCTCGCCCGGACGAGCGCGCACCTACTGTGCAGTACCGTTTCGTGTCGAGGATGTTCGATGGATATCGCCTTGTGGTTTGCAGCCGTCGGCGCGCCCGGTTCGTTCTGGGATTCGCCCAGCAACGTCAGCGGCGTGGTCGTGCTGGGGTTTGGGCTGGCGGCCATCGTGCTTTCGTTCGGCCTGGCCAAGGTGTTCAAGCGCTTCAACGGCGTGGCCTGGATGGTACTGGGCGCCGGTGTGGCCATCAGCGCCTATGGCATCTGGCGGATGGGGGGCTGACCACCCGCCGGGCCACCGCCTGCTGACATCACAGTGTCAACGACCGCGCGGCATCCTGCCTGCGTGGGCAGGGGCTTGCCTGAACCATTCATGCCATGTTTGATCGCCTGTTCACCATTGGTTGACTTGGCGCGAAGGGCATGAAAGGGTGGAGTGAAACGTGGGTGAAGTCCCGCCGCCTCCCAGCGGCGGGGCGGCAGGCGCAAGCCTGACAGGGGGAATTGCTCGTCTTCGATGCAGGGCAGGTCCAAGGGAGGTCGTATGCGATACGGCGCGAATGACTTGGCTGACGGCGTCCGCACCGAGCTGGAGGCCAGCTACAGCAAGCATGGATGTGGGCCGGAGTTCTGGACCACCTACCAGCAGGTGCTTGAACGCCTGGTGCCGCAGGGCCGCGGCCGCACCCAGGTGACCAACGAACTGGCCCTGATCATTGAACAGCTCGGCATTGTCCGGCGCGCGCAGATGGTGCCGCCGCCCGACAACCGCACGCGCTGAAGCCCACCGCCCGGGGACGGCGGTTACAGGTAATGCAGACCGATACCGAGCAGTGCGGCCAGGCTCAGCAGCGCCGCCAGCGCGCGTGGGCGCAGCCAGCGCCGTGGCCGGCCCTGCACGGCGTTCTCGCTGGCGACCTGGATCAATCCGGTGGGAAACTGCCACGCACGCATCTGCGCATCGCAGGCATCCACGCACGCGCCACAGGCGATGCAGTCCGGCTGCGGCCCGGCGCGCACGTCCAGCTGCATGGGGCACTCGCGTACGCAGGCAGCGCAGTCCAGGCAATCGCCAAGGCGATCGTCGGCGAAGCGCGGCGGCGGGCCGGCCAGGGCCGGGTGCGCCGCACGGAAGGCGTAGTCGCTGGCACTGGTCGGATCGAGCAGGCCACGCCCGCGTTGCAGTACCGAGCCCTGGCCGCGTTCGCGCGGCCCGCGCGGTTCGGCACGGCGGGCGTCGTAGCAGACCTGCGGGGTGTCGGCATCGCATAACACCGGGGCCACCCGCGCATACGGGCACAGGTCGATGCAGACCTGTTCGCGCAGGAAACCGGCGTTGGCCCACGCGGCCGTGGCGTAGAACAGCACCCAGAACGTTTCCCAGCCGCTCCAGCGGGACGGCCAGAAGCCGGTCACCAGCGGCTGGATCGGGCTGAACAGGCCGACGAAGGTGATGCCGGTCCATAGCGCGATCGCGGCCCAGGCCAGGTGTTTGACCAAGCGGGCAAGGGCCGGCGGGCGCAGCCGTCGCGCGGTGCTGCGTTCAATCCAGCGGAACAGGCCGCTCCACAATGTCTGCGGGCAGGCATGCCCACACCAGACCCGCCCCGCCAGCGTGGTGAGCAGCACCAGCGTGCAGGCCAGCACGGCGACCAGCCCGAACAGCACGCCAACGTCCTGCGGCCACAGGGTCAGCCCGAACAGATCGAAGCGGCGCGCGGGCAGGTCGAACAGCAGCGCCTGGCGCCCGTTCCAGCGCAGCCAGGGCAGGGCGTAGAACAGCCCGAGCAACGACGCGGACACCACGGTGCGCCAGCGCAGGGCAGGGGGCGCAACCGGCGTCATCCCAGCGGCAGCTCGTCGTCATCGCGCGGCCGCGGCCGCAGCAGGTAGCCGGTGACCGCGCTGGCGGCAGCCGTCACCGACCAGAACATGAAGAAACCCAGCGTGTAGCCCAGTTCGCGGCTGATCGCCTGGTCCGGAAAGGTGATGTCACGCAGGCGCAACGGGTCCACGAAGGCGAAGAACACCGCGCAGGCCAACCCGGCGGCAACAAAGCTCGGCCACAGGACTGCGCCCCACTGCTGGATGAGCAGGCGGCGGCGGTTGCCAGGCGGGGCGTTCGGCGTGTCCATGGCCTGCACGGTAGGCCCTGCGACAGCACGCCACATTGATCCTGATCAAAGCGGCCAGCATCATGGCCGCATGTCCCCACCCGTCGCCGCCCCGATGCTGCCTGCCGCCTCCCTGGTGCTGTGCAGCGAGCAGGAAGTCACCCGCCTGGTGCACGACTTCTACGCCCGCGTGCGCCTGGACGACCAGCTGGGCCCGGTGTTCGAGGCGCGCATCCACGACTGGGACGCGCATCTGGCCCAGCTGGTGGATTTCTGGTCGGCCATGCTGCGTGGCACCCGGCGCTTCAACGGCAATCCGATGTCCAAGCACATGGCCATGCCGGAGCTGGAGCGCGCGCTGTTCGACCGCTGGCTGCTGCTGTTCCGCCACACCACCGCCGAACTGGGCAACCCGCCCATGCAGCAGCTGGCCGACGACGTGGCCACGCGTATCGCCGACACCTTCTGGCGGCGCATCCAGATGCAGCGCTGGCCTGAACTGCCGATCGCCGGAAAAACGCGCCCGGATTGATCTGGCTCAATGCAGGGCCGCCCGCCGGCGCGCACGCTGGCGCCATGGATACTCTTTCGCCTGCCGCCGCCGGGCTTGCCTGGCACTTCGATCCGGACCTGCTGCGTCGCCACGACCGGCCCGGCCCGCGCTATACCTCCTATCCCACGGCGCCGCATTTCCACGACGGCTTCGGCGAACACGGGCTGCGCGCCGCGATCGCGGCCAGCAACGTGGAGGCGCTGCCGCTGTCGTTGTACGTGCACGTGCCGTACTGCAGCAGCCCGTGCTTCTACTGCGGCTGCAACCGGGTGATCACCCGCGACCATGGCAAGGGCGTGGCGTATGTCGCGCGCGTGCTCAGCGAAGCCGACCTGATCGCGGGGTTGTTCGATGCCTCGCGCGAGGTGGTGCAGCTGCACCTTGGCGGTGGCACCCCGAACTTCCTGGCCGCCGCCCAGATGCGCGAGCTGATCGACGGCCTGCGCCAGCGCTTTTCGTTCAGCACCTCGGCCAGCCGCGATTTCTCGATCGAGCTCGATCCGCGCTTCGTCACCCGCGACGACATCGCCGTGCTGGGCGCGCTGGGCTTCAACCGGGCAAGCCTGGGCATCCAGGATTTCGACCCGGTGGTGCAGCGTGCGATCAACCGCGAGCAGGGCGTGGAGGCCACGCTGGAGGTACTGCGTGCCTGTCGCGAGCATGGCCTGCGCTCGGTCAACGTGGACCTGATCTACGGCCTGCCGCACCAGACCCTCGAAGGCTTCGCGCGTACCCTGGAAACGGTGCTGCGCGAACGCCCCGACCGGTTGGCGATCTATGGCTATGCGCACCTGCCGAACCTGTTCAAGGCGCAGCGGCAGATCCCCGATGCCGCGCTGCCCAGCCCGGAACAGAAGCTGGCCCTGCTGGGCCTGGCGGTGCGTCGGTTGTCGCTGGCCGGTTACCAGTACATCGGCATGGATCACTTCGCGTTGCCGGAAGAAAACCTCTCGCGCGCCCAGCGCGCCGGCCAGCTGCACCGCAACTTCATGGGCTACACCACGCACGCGCAGACCGACCTGGTCGGGCTGGGCGCCAGCGCGATCAGCCGGATCGGCAACAGCTACAGCCAGAACCCGCGCGAGTTGCCGGGCTGGGAAACGGCGGTGGATGCAGGGCGCCTGCCGGTGTGGCGGGGGCTCACCCTGGACGCGGACGATGCGCTGCGCGCCGCGCTGATCAACCAGCTGATGTGCCAGGGCGAAGTGGACGGCCGTGCGCTGGCCGCGCGCCACGGTGTCGATTTCGACCAATACTTCGCCGATGCGCTCACCGCGTTGACGGCGCTGGAGGCCGATGGCCTGGCCGGGTACCGCGACGGCGTGGTGCGTGCCACCGCGCGTGGGCGTCCGCTGCTGCGCCTGCTGGCGATGTGCTTTGACCGTTACCTGGCCCAGCCCGAACAGCCGGTGCGCTATTCGCGGGCGATCTGAGGTGGTGCCCGGAGCCGGAATCGAACCGGCATGGGGTTGCCCCCGGCGGATTTTAAGTCCGATGCGTCTACCAGTTTCGCCATCCGGGCGGCGCTGCGGAGGGATTGTAGCGGAATCCAGCAGGGCGCTAGCATCAGGCTTTCCTGCTCCGGGCGATCCTGCATATGCTGAAACTGCACATCGGCAACAAGAACTACTCCTCGTGGTCGATGCGGCCGTGGGTGCTGATGACCCAGGCCGGCATTCCCTTCGAGGAGGTCGTGCTGCGCTTTGACAGCTTCGACCCGGACTCGCAGTTCAAGCGCAGCGCCGAAGCCTTGTCGCCCTCGGGGACCGTGCCGGTGCTGGTCGATGGCGCGCTGGTCGTCTGGGATTCGCTGGCCATCGCCGAATACCTGGCCGAGCGTTTTCCGGAACGGGTGCTGTGGCCGCAGGATCGCAGCGAACGTGCGCTGGCCCGGAGCGCCACCGCCGCGATGCACAGCGGATTCGGCGCGCTGCGTTCGCACTTTCCCATGAACATCGAAGCGCAGCTTCCCGAGGTCGGGGCGCGGGTACTGCGCGAACAGCCGGACGTGGTAGCCGACCTGCAGCGCCTGCTGGCGCTCTGGGAGCGGTTGCTTGCGCGCCACGAGGGTCCGCTGTTGTTTGATCGCTTCAGCATCGCCGATGCGTTCTTCGCGCCGGTGGTGATGCGCCTGCACACCTATGCCGTGCCGGTGTCGCCGCGCGTGGCCGCGTACATGCAGCAGGTGCGGGCACTGCCGGGCGTGCAGGCGTGGATCGCGGCGGCGCTGGACGACCACGATTTCCGCCCGTTTGAAGAACCCTACCGGCAGGCACCGGATCGGGGCTGACATGGCGAAGATGGCAGCGGCGGGCGCGATGCTGGTGTGGCTGGCCTGCGCGGGCGTGCCCGAGGGCAGGGCGCAGCAGGCACCGCCCGAGGTGGTCGACCTGGCGCCGGTGGTGGTCTCCGGCGTGCAGCCCGGCCCGGGCATGTGGCGGGTCACCAATGCGCAGGGCCACGCGCTGTGGATCCTGGGCACGGTATCGCCGCTGCCGGCCAGGCTGGACTGGCGCGCCGACGAGGTCAAGGCGGTGATCGCCAGCGCCGATGCGGTGCTGGGGCCGCCGGGCTGGACGCTGGATGCCGATGTCGGCTTTTTCAGCCGGCTGACCCTGCTGCCCTCGGCCATGAAGGCACAGCACGACCCGCAGGGCCGGCGCCTGCAGGAGATCCTGCCACCGGCGCTGTATGCCCGGTGGCAGCCGCTCAAGACGCGCTACCTGGGCCGCGGCAACGGGGTGGAGAAGGACCGTCCGCTGGTGGCCGCCACCCGCCTGTATGTGGCGGCCCTTGACGAGGTCGGGCTCAGCCCGCGCTCCAGCGTCGGCAAGCTGCTGGAAAAGGCGTACAAGGCGCGCGGCCTGACCCCGGTGGTGACCCGCGTGGTGATCAAGGTCGACGATCCGCGCGCCGCGCTGAAGGAAGTGCGGGCCAGCCCCCTGCAGGATGTGGATTGCCTGCAGCGCACCCTGGACGTGGTGGAACACCAGCTGCCTCTGCTGGTCGAGCGCGCCAACGCATGGGCGGTGGGCGATATCGACGCCCTGCAGCAGCTGGCCCTGAAGAGCCAGTACGACGCCTGCGTCGGTGCCATCGCCAGCAGCGAGCTGGGTCGCCGCCGTGGCATGGCGGACCTGGATGCACGCTCGGCCGACAAGTGGATGGCCGCGGCGCGGGAGTCACTGGCCAGGCACCCGGTGACCTTCGCCACCGTGTCGGTGCATGCCCTGGCCGAACCCGGCGGCTACCTCGAGCGCCTGCGCCAGGCCGGCTACAGCGTGGAATCGCCCTGAGCCGCGTCGTCGCCTATCACCCCCGCAGCCTTCATGGCATAGTCATGTGGACTTCACCGGGGGGTGCATATGGCGTTGCGGGCGTTCGCCTATGTGAGCGAAGCAGTGGAGGGTATCGATGGCGCCGACATCGACCGCATCCTCGTTGAAGCATCAGGCTTCAACCGGGTGGCCGGCGTCACCGGCGTGTTGATGTTCGACGGCCGCCGCTTCCTGCAGTACATCGAAGGCCCCGACGATGGCGTGGCCCCGGTCGAGCAGCGCGTGATCAACGCGCGCAGCCACCAGCGCATGCGCGAACTCGCGCGGGGGGACGTGGCGACCCGTCACTTCCCGCGCTGGACGATGGCCTCGGCCCGGATCGAACCGGAGGTGATGGATGCCATCGTGGACGTGGACTGGAACGGATTCTCCGCCGTCGCACCGGTGGAGGGCCAGCGCCGGATCGGTTTCGCGCGCCTGCTCGAAGTGTGGACCGGCGTGTCCGGCGAGCTCGAACCGGCGGCGGTGACCCTGGGGTCCTGATCCCCGGTGTTCGTAACACAAAGATCACAGGTCGGTCCTTACCATGTGCCTACCAGCTGTGACCGGTCCGGGGTATGCCCCCGGGGTTGTCTGAAAGGGAAGTAACCGCAGCTGGACCACTTGTTGGCCGTCGTCCGTACTCTCCGCGGGCGGCGGCTTTGTTCTTTGTGGCGCAGCGCCGGCCGCGTTAGGCTTGTCGCATCTGTTCCCTGGTGGTGCCCCGCATGATCGATCGTCCCCCTGCATTCCTGTTGCCGCGCCTGCGCGCGCCTGCGAGGCTGGCCGGATGACGGCGGCGGACCGCGCCGCACAGGCGCGCATCGGCGTGATCGGGCTGGGGTATGTCGGCCTGCCGTTGACGGTGGCGTTCGGGGCGCAGCTGCCCACGCTCGGGTACGACATCGACCACGCGCGCGTGGCCGAACTGCAGCAGGGCCACGACCACACCCTGGAAATGTCGGCGGACGAACTCGCCGCTGCGGTGCACGCGCGCTACAGCGTCGACCCTGCCGACCTGGCCGCGTGCACCGTCTATATCGTGACCGTGCCCACCCCGATCGACGCGCACGAACAGCCGGACCTCGGCCCGCTGCGCGATGCCAGCATCCTGATCGGCAGCGTGCTCAAGCCCGGCGACCTGGTGATCTACGAATCCACCGTCTACCCCGGCACCACCGAAGAGGTCTGCGTACCGTTGCTGGAAGCCGGCTCGGGGCTGCGTTTCAACCAGGACTTCCATTGCGGCTACAGCCCGGAACGGATCAACCCGGGCGACCGCCAGCGGCGCCTGCCCGACATCCGCAAGATCACCTCTGGGTCCACCCCGGAGATCGCCGCGCTCGTCGATGCGCTGTACGCGCGCATCATCACCGCCGGCACCTGGCCGGCGCCGTCGATCCGCGTGGCCGAAGCGGCCAAGGTGATCGAGAACATCCAGCGCGACGTCAACATCGCGCTGGTCAACGAGCTGGCGCTGATCTTCGACCGGCTCGGCATCGACACCCAGGATGTCCTCGACGCCGCCGGCAGCAAATGGAACTTCCTGCCGTTCCGCCCCGGCCTGGTCGGGGGCCACTGCATCGGCGTGGATCCGTACTACCTGCTGCACAAATCCGAAAGCGTGGGCTACCACCCGGACCTGATCCACACCGCGCGGCAGGTCAACAACCGCGTCGGCGCGCACGTGGCCCAGCGCGTGCTGGCACTGCTGGCCAGCCGCGGCAAGGCCGGGCAGGGCGCACGCGTGCTGGTGCTGGGGGTGACCTTCAAGGAAAACTGCCCGGACCTGCGCAACAGCCGTGCGCTGGAACTGGCCCAGGCCCTGCAGGCCAGCGGCGCGCAGGTGCATGTGCAGGATCCCTGGGTCGGCCCGGCCACGCTGGAAGGCAGTGGCGTGCAGTGGGTGGAGCAGCCCGACCCGCAGGGCTACGACGCGGTGGTGCTGGCGGTGGCGCACGATCGTTTCCGCACGATGGACACGGCACGGATCCGCGCGCTGCTGGCACCGGATGGGATCGTCTACGACGTGAAGTCGGTCTGGCCACGGGACGTGGTCGACGACCGCCTGTAAACTCGACTGCAGTTGTTGATCGAGGAAAGCCATGCATCGTTACCTGGTCTACGTGCTCGCCATCCTGCTGCTCCCGGTCTCGTTGTACCTGGCCGAGTACTGGGCCGCCTGGTACTGGGGCGTGGGCATCAGTGCGGCGATGGTCATCCTGGGCACCTGGGACCTGCTGCAGAAGCGCAGCACGCTGCGTCGCAACTACCCGGTCATGGCGCACTTCCGCTACGGGCTGGAATCCATCGGCCCGGAAATCCGCCAGTACTTCGTGCAGAGCGATCTGGAGGACGTGCCGTTCTCGCGCCAGCAACGCGCGCTGATCTACCAGCGCTCCAAGAATGAAATGGAGGTGGTGCCGTTCGGCACGCTGCGCAGCACCTACGCGGTGGACTACGAATGGATCAACCATTCGCTGGCGCCGACCGAAGTGGCCGACCACGACTTCCGCGTGCTGATCGGGCCCAACTGCGCCAAGCCGTATTCGGCCAGCGTGTTCAACATCTCGGCCATGAGCTTCGGCTCGCTGTCGGCCAATGCGATCCGCGCGCTCAACGAAGGCGCGCGCCGCGGCGGTTTCTACCATGACACCGGCGAAGGCTCGATTTCGCCCTACCACCGCGAGATGGGCGGCGACCTGGTCTGGGAAATCGGCTCCGGCTATTTCGGCTGCCGCGATGAGCACGGCGGTTTCAGCGAAGAACGTTTCGTCGCCAACGCCAACACCGACCAGGTGAAGATGATCGAGATCAAGCTGTCGCAGGGCGCCAAGCCCGGCCACGGCGGGGTGTTGCCGGCGGCCAAGGTCAGCGCCGAGATCTCGGCCACGCGTGGCGTGCCGATGGGCGTGGACTGCGTGTCGCCGTCGAAGCATTCGGCGTTCAACACACCGGTGGAACTGCTGCAGTTCGTGGCGCGCCTGCGCGAGCTGTCCGGTGGCAAGCCGGTGGGCTTCAAGCTGGCCATCGGCCATCCGTGGGAATGGTTCGGCATCGCCAAGGCGATGCAGGAAACCGGGCTGCTGCCGGATTTCATCGTGGTCGACGGTGCCGAAGGCGGCACCGGTGCCGCGCCGGCCGAGTTCATCGACCATGTCGGCGTGCCGATGCATGAAGCACTGCTGCTGGTGCACAACACGCTGGTCGGCCTGGACCTGCGCGACCGCGTCCGGGTCGGCGCGGCGGGCAAGGTCAGCAGTGCGTTTGAGATCGCGCGCACCATCGCGCTGGGCGCGGACTGGTGCAACGCCGGGCGGGGCTTCATGTTCGCGCTCGGCTGCATCCAGTCACTGAGCTGCCACAGCGACCGCTGCCCGACCGGTATCGCCACCCAGAATCCGAGCCGCTGGCGGCACCTGGATCCGGCCGACAAGGCCACCCGCGTGCACAACTACCACGAGAACACCCTGCGTGCGCTGCGCGACCTGCTGTGTGCGGCCGGCCTGCAGCATCCGGCCGAACTGGGGCCGGAACACATCGTACGCCGCGTCTCGCCGGTGGAGATCCGCTCGCTGGCCTCGCTGTACCGCTACCTCACCCCCGGCGAACTGCTGCGCCGGGTGCCGGACCACGCGGTCTTCCACGACTTCTGGGCGGATGCGCGCAGCGACTCGTTCCAGCCGCCCGCGCGCATCCAGGCGTTGCGCAACAGCAAATCGCGTTAGCGCGCGAGGTATTCGACGACACCGCGCCCCGCCCGCAACCCGCTGGCGAAACACGCGGTCAACAGATAGCCGCCGGTGGGGGCTTCCCAATCCAGCATCTCGCCGGCGCAGAACGTGCCGGGAACGTCGCGCAACATCAGCGCCGCATCCAGCGCTTCCAACCGCACGCCGCCGGCGGTGCTTATCACTTCGTCGAGCGGCCGCGGGCGCAGCGGCGACAGCGTGAGCCGCTTCAACGCGGCGGCGATGGTCTCTGCCGGCAGCTGGCCGGCATCCTTGCCCAGCACTTCAAACAACAGCGCCGATTTCACCCCGCCCAAGCCGAGCTGGCGGCGCAGGTGTTCGCCGAAGCTGCGGCCCTGGCGGGGCTTGTGCAGCTTGTCCAGCAGCTGCGCTTCGGTCTGCCCGGGCAACAGGTCCAGCTGCAGCTGCGCCTGGCCATCGCGCGCCAGGGTGTCGCGCAGGTCCGCGGCGAGCGCGTAGATGAGGCTGCCTTCAATGCCGTTGGCCGTGATCACGCATTCGCCCTGCTGCGTGTGTTCGCGGCCATCGAGGCCCGTCCAATGCGCGACCACCGGCTTCAGCGGGGCACCGGCCTGGCGGTCGCGGAAGTAGGGCGTCCAGTCGATGTCGAAACCGCAGTTGGCCGGCTTGAGCGGCGCGATTTCGATGCCGCGCGCGTCCAGCGGTGCCACCCATGCGGCGTCCGAGCCCAGCTCGGGCCAGCTGCCACCGCCCATCGCCAATACCACCGCATCGGCCTGCACCGTGGCAACGCCTTCCGGTGTGTCGAAGCGCAGCGCGCCGTCCTCCTGCCACCCGCTCCAGCGATGCTGCACGTGGAAGCGCACGCCCTGTTCCTTCAGCCGGCGCACCCAGCCGCGCAGCAGCGGGGCGGCCTTGCGGTCGACCGGGAACACCCGCCCGGACGTGCCGACGTAGGTCTCCACGCCAAAGCCCGCGGCCCACTCACGCAGCGCGGGGCCGTCGAAATCGGCCAGCCACGCGCCAACCTCGGCCGCACGCTCGCGGTAGCGGGCCACGAACACGTCCTGCGGATCGGAATGGGTCAGGTTCAAGCCGCCCTTGCCCGCGATCAGGAACTTGCGCCCGGGCGAGCCCTTGGCCTCGTACAGGTCCACGGCGTGGCCGGCGGCGCGCACGGTCTCGGCCGCCATCAGCCCGGCCGGGCCGCCGCCGATGATCGCCACGCGTCGCGCAGGGAGGACGGGAGTGCTCATGCGGTTCAGCGCGGCTTGACGTCGAGCAGCTCGACATCGAACACCAGCGAGGCGTTCGGCGGAATCGGGCCGGCGCCGGAGGCACCGTAGCCGTAGTCGGCCGGAATCATCAGGGTGCGCTTGCCGCCGACCTTCATGCCGGCAAAGCCCTCATCCCAGCCCTTGATCACCCGGCCCTGGCCCAGCCCGAAGCTGAACGGCTCGCCGCGGTCGACCGAGCTGTCGAACTTGGCGCCGTGCTTGTCGGCGGCCTTTTCGTCGTACACCCAGCCGGTGTAGTGGACCACGATGGTGCTGCCCGGGGTCGCCTCGGCGCCGGTGCCCGGCTGGGTGTCGATCTTCTCGAAGGTGGCGATGCTGCCGCCCGGCGGCGGGCCGGGCGGGGTGCAGGCGGCCAGCAGCGAGAGCAGCGCGGGGACGAGCAGGAACTTCGGCAGAGCACGCATGGGCGGCACCGGATGGAAAATGGGACGCAAGGGTAGCGCATCGCCGGGCGCTATCATGGGCGCATGTCGAAACTGCTGCTCAACCTGCGCAATGTCGCGGACGATGAAATCCAGGATGTGATCGCGCTGCTGGACCGGGCGGGCATCGCCCATTACCGCACCGAACCCAGCCCCTGGGGGATCTCCTTTGGCGGTATCTGGATCCGCGACGATGCCGACCAGGCCCGGGCCAAGGCCCTGATGGCCGAGTACCAGCAGGCGCGCGGCGAGCGGGTCCGCGCCGAACGCCAGGCCGCGCTGGCCGATGGCAGCGCCGAAACGTTCAGCACGCTGCTGCGGCGCCGCCCGTTGTTCGTGGTGGCTGTGCTGGCCGGCATGCTGGTGGCCGCCGCGCTGGTACTGCTGCCGTTCGTGCTGCTGCGCGGCTGAACGCCCGGTTGGGCGGCCGGGGCGGGCCCCGGGTAAAATGGGCGGATGATCGCCAATACCGCCGCCTACCATTTCACCCCGATCGCCGACCCGGAGGCGCTGTGCGCCACCTTGCTGGCGCGTGCCGAGGCCGGCGAGCTGCGCGGCACCGTGCTGGTGGCGGGCGAGGGCATCAACCTGTTCCTGGCCGGCCCTGAGGCCGGTATCGATGGCTTCTATGCCGCGCTGCGCGCCGACCCGCGCTTCGACGGGCTGCGGGTGAAGACCAGCTACAGCCAGATGCAGCCGTTCGCCCGGCTCAAGGCCAAGGTCAAGCCGGAGATCATCAGCTTCCGTATCGACGACGGCCAGCCGCTGGCCTACCCGCGCGCGCCGTCGGTCGATCCGGCCACGGTGCAGCGCTGGCTGCGCCAGGGCCATGACGACGCCGGCAAGCCCGTGGTGATGCTCGATACCCGCAATACCCAGGAAATCGAGTACGGCACCTTCCACGACGCGCTGGTGCTGCCGATCACCAAGTTCACCGACCTGCCCGAGGCGCTGGCCCCGCACCGCGAGGCACTGCGCGACAGCACCGTGGTCAGCTTCTGCACCGGTGGCATCCGCTGCGAAAAGGCCGCGCTGTGGATGCGCAACGACGGCATGGACAACGTGCTGCAGCTGGACGGCGGCATCCTCGGCTATTTCGAGGCCGTGGGCGGCGAAGGCTATGACGGCCGCTGTTTCGTCTTCGACGAGCGCGTGGCGCTGGATGCCGGGCTGAAGCCTCTGGTTGACCAGGCCGCCGATTGATATCGCGCAGGAATCACCATTCCGCCAGCGGCCATGGTGTCCGCACACGAGCGCCCCCATCAACGAGGGATAACCTTTGATGGAACGCGTCCATGCAACTGTCGATTCTTGATCTGGCCCCGGTCTGTGAGGGCAGCGACACCACCCAGGCCTTCGCCAACATGCTGGACCTGGCCCAGCACGCCGAAGGCTGGGGCTTCCACCGCTACTGGCTGGCCGAGCACCACAACATGCCCGGGATCGCCAGCGCCGCTACCGCGGTGCTGATCGGCCACGTGGCCGGCGGCACCCAGCGCATCCGCGTCGGCGCCGGCGGCATCATGCTGCCCAACCACTCGCCGCTGCAGGTGGCCGAACAGTTCGGCACGCTCGCCTCGCTGTATCCGGACCGCATCGACCTCGGCCTGGGCCGCGCCCCGGGCACCGACCAGCCGACCGCACGCGCACTGCGCCGCTACTTCGACAGCGCCGACCAGTTCCCGCAGGACGTGCGCGAGCTGCTGCACTACTTCGAGCCGGCACAGCCCGGCCAGGCCGTGCGCGCGGTACCCGGCGCGGGCATCCCGGTGCCGGTGTGGCTGCTGGGCTCCAGCCTGTTCAGTGCACGCCTGGCGGCGGCGATGGGCCTGCCGTTCGCCTTTGCCTCGCACTTCGCGCCCGATGCGATGGACGAAGCGCTGGCGGTCTACCGCCGCGAGTTCCGCGCCTCGCAGTACCTCACCGCGCCGTACGCGGTGCTGGGCCTGAACGTGGTGGCGGCTGAATCCGAAGCCGAGGCCAAGCGCCTGTTCACCACCCAGCAGCAGAGCTTCGTCAACCTGCGCCGCGGCCTGCCGGGCCTGATTCCGCCGCCGATCGACGATATCGAAGCGTTCTGGCAGCCGCACGAGAAGATCGGCGTGCAGAACGCGCTGGCCTGCGCGGTGGTGGGCGACCAGCGCCAGGTCAGCGAGGGCATGGCTGCGTTCGCCGCGCGGCACAAGCCCGACGAGCTGCTGCTCACCGCCAACATCTACGACCACGGCGCGCGCAAGCGTTCGTTCGGGTTGGCGATGCAAGCGTGGAAATCGGCGACGCGCTGATAGGTAGAGCCACGCCCTGCGTGGCTGGCGCATTCCCGACGCGAAGGCGACGTGACCGTCCGGTTCACGTCGCCATTTCCCGCAATCCGGTGTGATGGAGCTCCTTACTGCAGGAGTCACCGCATGGCCGACCATGATCGCCAGCAGCACATCGAACAGCTGGCCGAACTGATCCGCGACGTGGACATCGCCATGTTCACCACCACCGGCGTGGATGGGCGCCTGTACAGCCGCCCGCTGGGCACCCAGGAAGTCGAATTCGACGGCGACCTCTGGTTCGCCACTGCGGCCGACAGCCCGAAGGTGGCCGAGATCGCGCTCAACCCGCGCGTCAACGTGGCCTACGCCTCGCAGTCGAAAAACACCTACGTTTCGGTGGCGGGCATCGCGCGTATCGTCGACGACCGCGCCAAGGTGGAGGAACTGTGGTCGCCGCCGATGAAGCTGTTCTTCCCGGGCGGCAAGGACGATCCGAACCTGCGCCTGATCCACGTGCGTGCCGAATCGGCCGAGTACTGGGACGGCCCGGGCACGCTGCTGGGCAAGGCGTTGAGTTTCGTGCTCTCCGCAGTGAGCGATGACCCCAGCGCACTGTCCGACAACGGGGTGGTGGACCTGCGTTAGAACCAGCGCTGGAACAGCTCGGTCAGGTAGTGCACCACCTGGCCGGAGCTGAAGCTGAAGAACAGCACCGCGGCAATCGCGCCGATCCAGTTGACCAGCATCAGGGTGCCATCGCGCTCCAGCAGCGCCAGCGAGAACAGCAGCAGCTGGAACCCGAACAGATAGTTGGTGAACGGGATCGGGAGCGACAGCAGAACGCCGGTCAGCACCAGCAGCAGCCCGGTGAACGCATGCGCCGGCAACGGCACCAGGAAGGCCGGGCGACGCGGCTTGAGCATGCGATCCAGGCGGCGCAGCGCGCCGTCGATCTTCCCCAGGAATTTATGCATCGTGCCGCGACGCGGCCCGCGGTTGGCGATGAAGCCCGGCAGCCACGGCCGCCGCATGCCGCACAGCATCTGCACGCCGATCAGGATCACCAGCGGCCCGCTCACGGCGCCTCCCAGCCCGGGCACCGGAATGAACGACGGCAGGATCGCGATGAACAGGAACACCCCGAACGCGCTCTGCTGAAGGCCCTGCAGGATCTGCCCCAGGCGCAGGCGTTCGTCGGGATCGCCGTGGTCGAACATCGCCAGCAGCGTACGGATGCCTTCGTTCTGGTATTCCGGCCGGCTCTGGTCCGGCGCCGGGGACGGATCAGCCGGTGAGTTCATCGGTCTCCTCTTCGGCCAGCGTGCGCAGCAGCAGCTTGTCCACGCGCGCGCCGTCCAGGTCGACGATCTCGATCCGCCAGCCAGCCCAGTCGAAGTACTCCCCGGCATGCGGGATGCGGCCGAAGTAGTGGATGCACATGCCGGCCAGCGTGTAGTAGTCCCCGTCATCCGCATCAGGCAGTTCGGCGTTGCCCATCAGCTCACGCAGGTCTTCGATCGACAGCGAGCCATCCACCAGCAGCGAGCCGTCCTCGCGGGTCACCACCAGCGCGTCCTCGTCGACGTTCTCCACCGACTGCATGCGGCCGACCACCGCGCCCATCAGGTCGCTGATGGTCACCAGGCCCTGGATCTCGCCGTACTCGTCCACCACCAGCGCCATCGACTGCTGTTCCTCGCGGAAGATCTCCAGCAGCTTCATCGCATGGGTGGACTCGGACACATACAGCGGCTCGCGCAGCTGCTGGAACAGCGAGTGCTCATCGCGCACCAGGCGGGTGACCAGGCTCTTGACCTCGAGCACGCCGACGATGTCCTGGTCGTTGCCGCGGAACACCGGGTAGCGCGAGAACTCGTGCTCGCGCATGGCGGTCAGGTTCTTCTCCGCATCGGCCTGGGTATCCAGCCACGCAATCCGGTTGCGCGGGGTCATCAGGCTGTCGGCGGTACGGTCGCCCAGGCGCATCACCCGGTTCATCATGTCGCGCTCATGCGCGTCGATCACGCCGGCCTCGTGGCTTTCGGCCACCAGCATGCGGATCTCTTCTTCCGTCACGCTGGCCGCCTGGTCCTTGCCCAGCCCCAGCAGACGCAGCACCAGGCGGGTGGTATGCGAAAGCAGCCACACGAAGGGGAAGGCGATGCGGGCCAGGCCGCTCATGGGCAGCGCGACCAGTCCGGCGATGTCCTCCGAACGGGTGATTGCAAGGCGTTTGGGCACCAGTTCGCCGAAGATCAGCGTCAGGAAGGTGATCAGGGCCACGGCGAGGGTCTTGCCGATCACCTCCGACCACGGCTGCGGATCGTTGAACAGCGGGAAATTGGCCGACAGTGCCGGGAACATGCCCTGCAGGTGCTGGGCAATGGCGCTGCCGATGGCATCGCCGCCGTAAACACCGGTCAGGATGCCGATCAGGGTGATGCCGATCTGCACCGTGGACAGGAAGCTTTCGGGCTTCTCGGACAGTTCCAGCGCCCTCTGGGCCCGCGTGCTGGTGGCGGCCATCTGCTTGAGCCGGCTCTTGCGCGAGGTCATGACCGACATTTCGGACATGGCGAAGAAGCCGTTGAGCAGGATCAGGGCTAGGACAATAAGAAGTTCAAACACGGGCGTCGTCCCCGGTTGGTGGCAGGGAGGGCGTGTTCAAGCGCGGGCGGCTACCGGGCCAGGTCAAGCCTGGCGGGCGCGGCGGGGGATAAGGGTCGTCGTCCATAGAGTGCACCCGAAGGTGCCCGCGCATCTTAACAAAAGCCGGGGGGAGGGGTGCAAACAGGGTCGTTCAGGTGGCCCGGAGACGGCGTGAAGATGACGGGAGTACCCGGATTGGACATCAAACCGTCATAATTCCGCCCGGTGCCGTCCTTCCTCGACGGCGAATAGGTTTCTCAATGTTCTCTCTGCAGACCATTTTCGGCTCCGGCAAACAGTTCTACACCCTGCTGGACGAGGCTGCCCAGGCCGCCCACGACAGCGCCAAGGCGCTGCATTCGATGCTGCGCGACGCCGACCGGCAGCCGGCGCTCGACGCCTTCAAGCTGGCCCGCCTGCGCGAACGCGCCGCCTCGGACAAGATCAGCCAGGCGCTGGTGGACAGCTTCATGACCCCGATCGAGCGCGAAGACATCGAAGCGCTGGGCTCGGCGCTGTACAAGATTCCCAAGCAGGTCGAGAAGTTCGCCGACCGCTACTCGCTGGCCACCAAGCACCTGGAACACATCGATTTCGCGCCGCGCGCGGCGATGCTCGAGCAGGCCGCCAGCGTGGTCGTCGAGATGGTCCACGACCTGCGCAACATGAACCTGGACAAGATGACCGGGCTCAACGAAAAGCTGCGCGCGCTGGAAAACGAAGCCGACCGCCTGATGCTCGAGCTGTACCGCGACATCTACTCCGGTCGCCTGGACAACCTGCAGATGTTCCTGCTCAAGGAGTTCTTCGAGATCCTGGAAAAGGCCATCGACCGTTGCCGAGAGGCCGGTGTGGTGGCGTACCAGATCGTGCTGAAGAACAGCTGACGGACGCCACAGCATGCTGACCCTCGTTCTGGTGGTGATCCTGGCCGCGCTCGTCTTCGAGTTCATCAATGGCTTCCACGACACCGCCAACTCCATCGCCACCGTGGTGGCGACCAAGGTGCTCTCGCCCGGCTGGGCGGTGATGCTTGCGGCCTTCATGAACCTCATCGGCGCCCTGACCGGCACCGCCGTGGCGCTGACCATCGCCTCGGGCCTGCTCAACACCGGCGTGGTCGACGTGACCCCCCAGGTGATCCTGTGCGCGCTGCTGGGCGGCATCATCTGGAACCTGATCACCTGGTGGAAGGGCCTGCCGTCGTCGTCCTCCCACGCGCTGATCGGTGGCCTGTGCGGCGCCGGCCTGGCCGCGGCCCACAACAACTGGGACGCGCTGATCTGGTCCGAACGCATCGGCACCTGGGCGCAGAACAAGGGCCTGCTGTGGAAGGTGTTCCTGCCGATGATCACCTCGCCGATCGCCGGCTTCCTGCTCGGCATCGTGGTGATGCTGCTGCTGTGGGCGATCATCGCGGCCATGGCCAAGGCCGGTGGCTGGCTGGGCCGCCTGGCTCGCCCGCGCATCGTCAACGCGTTCTTCGGCAAGGCCCAGATCGTCTCGGCGGCCTACATGGGCTTCGCCCACGGCCACAACGACGCGCAGAAGACCATGGGCATCATCGCCATGACCCTGATCGGCGCCGAAGCGACCGGCGCACTGAACGACCTGCCGTCCTGGCTGGCCTTCATGCACCCGGACGCACACGCCGGTGACGGCATCGCCATGTGGATCGTGCTGACCTGCGCGGTGGTGATGGCTGCCGGTACCGCCTCGGGCGGCTGGAAGATCATCAAGACGCTGGGCCACAAGATGGTCAAGCTGCACCCGATCCACGGCTTCGCCGCAGAAACCAGCTCGGCCACGATCCTGACCCTGGCCGCGCACTTCGGCATGCCGGTCTCGACCACCCACAGCATCTCCACCGCCATCATGGGCGTGGGCTACGCCAAGAACCCGCGTTCGCTGCGCTTCGGCGTGATCGAGCGCATCGTCTGGGCCTGGATCCTCACCATCCCGGCGGCCGGCGGCTGCGCCTACCTGATCCTGAAGCTGTTCGAGCTGTTCGGCTGGACCTGATGGTTCTGGTTTGAAATGCGAAAAACCCGGCTTCGGCCGGGTTTTTTGTGTCTGTTGCGTGGTCGCGAAGAGCAGCGTTTTCATCGCTGCGAGCGGGGCGGCCGACGGGCAGCCCCCTACGGGACACGCCGTGAATCCATCCCTGGAGGCTTGTCAAAAACATCCATGTTTTTGACAGTCCCTACGGGGGCTGCCCGCCGACCACCCCCGACAGATGGTCGTTGGCGGATGGGAACGGCAGCCACGCAGGGCGTGGCTCTACGCGGCGGGTACTGGAGTCGGTAGCGTCGGTTCCCAAACGACGGCACGCAACGCCACCGCGGCCGGTAACGCAGGAAAACGATCGACACCGCCGTTGATCTTCCCGTGGCCACCAACTCACCGTCGAGGGTCGGCGGGGGCGGGTTTGCGGGACTGTCAAAAACATGGATGTTTTTGCCAAGCCTCCATGGATGGATTCACGG
>NZ_JASCOP010000159.1:0-7420 GCF_029959395.1 Stenotrophomonas sp. PS02300 | reverse complement strand
GAGCCACGCCCTGCGTGGCAGCGCGCGGTGCCGGAACGACGTGCAGCCACGCAGGGCGTGGCTCTACGTCGCCCGGGGTATCACCAGTGGATCGTTCCTTCGATCACCGTCTGCACCTGGCCGCCGGACCACACCTCGCCTTCGGCATCCACATGCAGGGTCAGTCGTGCGTCGTGGCCAACCTCGCGGCCCTGGCTGACCACGTAACTGCCTTCCACGCCCGGCAGGGCATTGCGGCTGTCCAGCCACGCGGCCAGCACCGCATTGGCCGCGCCTGAAGCGGCATCCTCGAATCGCCGACCGTTACCCACGAACGCGCGCACCGCCAGCTGGTAATCGGCCCCCGTGCCGCGCGCATAGGCGAACACGCCCATGCTGTCGGTGCTTTCGGCCAGCGCGGCCACCGCGTCCCAGTCCGGTGACAGGGCGCGCAGCGTGGCTTCATCGGCCAGTTCCACCACCCACCAGCTGCGCCCGCCGGACATGCGTGCCGGCGGCAGTTCGCCGAGCGCCCAGCCGTCCAGTGCCGCCTGCAGGCGCGGATCGGCCGCCGTGGTCACTTCGGCCACCGCTGCGCGCGGGGTGCGGATGGCGATGCTGCGCGTGGCCCCTTCGCCCACCACCCGCAGCGGCAGCGCGCCGGCGATGCCGTCCTGGACCAGCACGCCGTCCACCGGTGCGGCCAGGCCGGCATCCAGCACCGCATGCGCGGTGCCCACGCTGGGGTGGCCGGCGAACGGCACTTCCTTCTGCGGGCTGAACATGCGGATGCGGTAGCTGGCGCCCGGCGCCTGCGGGGCGAAAACGAACGTGGTTTCCGGCAGGCGGGTCCAGCGGGCGATGGCCTGCATGCGCGCGTCGTCCAGGCCCTCCGCGTCCAGCACCACGGCCAGCGGATTGCCGGCACCGGGATAGGGGGAAAACACGTCAAGCTGCAGGAAACGGCGGGCGGTCATGGCGGATCGGTCTGGCGGAACGGTCTGGCAGCTTAACAAGCCCTGCCGGGGCGTGGCTTGGCATAGAATCAGAGGTTCGGCCCGGCGTGCCGGGTCGATCCCCCCACTACCTACCCATTCTTACCTCCATGTCAGCTTCCCCCCTTGTCGATCGCTGGATCGTACTGAAGTTCGGCGGCACCTCCGTGTCGCGTCGTCACCGTTGGGACACGATCGGGAAGCTGGCGAAAAAACGTGCGGAAGAAACCGGTGCGCGCGTGCTGGTGGTGGTGTCGGCCCTGTCCGGGGTCACCAATGAACTGACCGCGATCGCCGATGGCGCCGCCGACAGCCGCGCCCGCGTGGATGCGCTGGTGGCCCGCCACCGCGAATTCCTGGCCGAGCTCGAGCTCGACGCCAGCGCGCTGGATGTGCGCCTGGCCGCGCTGCAGGGCCTGCTGGACGAGCCGCGCGCTGCCGCGCGCCCGCTGGAATGGCAGGCCGACGTGCTGGGCCAGGGCGAGCTGCTGTCCTCCACCATCGGCGCGGCCTACCTGCGCGCCAGCGGCCTGGATTTCGGCTGGATGGACGCCCGTGAATGGCTGCAGGCGCTGCCGCCGCAGCCCAACCAGAGCGACTGGTCGCAGCGCCTGTCGGTGAACTGCCAGTGGCGTTCGGACGCCGAGTGGGCCGCCGGCTTCCGCGCCCAGCCGACCCGCATGCTGATCACCCAGGGCTTCATTTCGCGCCACGCCGATGGCGGCACCGCCATCCTCGGCCGCGGCGGCTCGGATACCTCGGCCGCGTACTTCGGTGCGCTGCTGGGTGCCAGCCGCGTGGAAATCTGGACCGACGTGCCGGGCATGTTCAGCGCCAACCCCAAGGACGTGCCCGACGCGCGCCTGCTGACCCGCCTGGACTATTACGAAGCCCAGGAAATCGCCACCACCGGTGCCAAGGTGCTGCACCCGCGTTCGATCAAGCCGTGCCGCGATGCCGGCGTGCCGATGGCGATCCTGGACACCGAACGCCCGGAACTGCCGGGCACCAGCATCGACGGCAACGCCGCGCCGGTGCCGGGGGTCAAGGCGATCAGCCGCCGCAACGGCATCGTGCTGGTGTCGATGGAAGGCATCGGCATGTGGCAGCAGGTCGGCTTCCTGGCCGACGTGTTCGGGCTGTTCAAGAAGCATGGGCTGTCGGTGGACCTGATCGGTTCGGCCGAAACCAACGTCACCGTGTCGCTGGATCCGTCCGAAAACCTGGTCAATACCGATGTGCTGGCCGCGCTGTCGGCCGACCTGTCGCAGATCTGCAAGGTCAAGATCATCGTGCCGTGCGCGGCGATCACCCTGGTCGGCCGTGGCATGCGTTCGCTGCTGCACAAGCTGTCGGACGTGTGGGCGACCTTCGGGCGCGAGCGCGTGCACATGATTTCGCAGTCGTCCAACGACCTCAACCTGACCTTCGTCATCGATGAAGCCGACGCCGACGGCCTGCTGCCGATCCTGCACGCCGAGCTGATCGACAGCGGCGCGATGCCGGTGGAAGAGGGCGAGGTGTTCGGCCCGCGCTGGCGCGAGATCGCCGGCACCATCCGCCCGCGCGAAACCGCCTGGTGGCGGGGCCAGCGCGAGCACCTGCTGCACCTGGCCCAGGCCGGTACGCCGCGCTATGTGTACAACCTGGCCACGGTGCGCGCCCGCGCCCGTGCGCTGGCCGCGATCAAGCCGATCGACCAGCGTTACTACGCGATCAAGGCCAACAGCCATCCGGCCATCCTGGAGCTGCTGGAGCAGGAAGGCTTCGGCCTGGAATGCGTGTCGCACGGCGAACTGAAGCATGTGTTCAACGTGCTGCCGACGCTGTCGCCGCGCCGGGTGCTGTTCACCCCCAGCTTCGCGCCGCGCACCGAATATGAAGCGGCGTTCGCGCTCGGCGTGACCGTCACCGTGGACAACGTGGAAGCGCTGCAGCGCTGGCCGGACCTGTTCCGCAACCGCGAGCTGTGGCTGCGCGTGGACCTGGGCCGTGGCGAAGGCCACCACGCCAAGGTCCGCACCGGCGGCAAGGATTCCAAGTTCGGCCTGCCGATCGCCCGCGTGGACGAGTTCGTGCGCCTGGCCGAAGACCTGGGCACCCGCGTGGTCGGCCTGCATGCGCACCTGGGCAGCGGCGTGGAAACGGCGCAGCACTGGCGCCTGATGTGCGACGAACTGGCCGGTTTCGCGCGCCGGATCGGCAGCGTGGAAACCATCGACATCGGCGGCGGGCTGCCCATTCCCTACAGCGATGACGACGAGCCGTTCGACCTGGACGCCTGGGCCGTCGGCCTGGCCGAGGTCAAGGCGGTGCACCCGGCGTTCCGCTTGGCGATCGAACCGGGCCGCTACCTGGTGGCTGAATCGGGCGTGCTGCTCACCACCGCCACCCAGGTGGTGGAGAAGGACGGCATCCGCCGCGTGGGCCTGGATGCGGGCATGAACACCCTGATGCGCCCGGCGCTGTACGACGCCTGGCACGACATCGAAAACCTGAGCCGCCTGGGCGGGTATGCCGAGGCCCTGTTCGACGTGGTCGGGCCGATCTGCGAATCCAGCGATGTGTTCGGCAAGCGCCGCCGGCTGCCGGTGTCCACCGCGCCGGACGATGTGATGCTGATCGCCGATGCCGGCGCCTACGGGTACGTCATGGCCAACACCTACAACCAGCGCGAGCTGCCGCGCGAGGACATCATCGACGATGTGCCTTGAGCGCCTCCCGTTGGTTTCCCTTATTGCCTCACCGGATACGCCATGACTGCTTTCGATAAACACCAGGTTGCCTGCTTCCGCTTCGTCCGCTGCGATTTCGCCGCGGACACCGGCGTGGCGCAGCTGGTCTACGCCTTCGACAACGGCCCGGAGCTGGTCGAGACGGTCAGCATTCCCGGTGCGCCGTTCGTGCTGGACGGCGCCCGCGCCGAAGCCGTGCAGCGGGCGCTGCGCCTGCTGCACCTGTTCGCCGGCGTCAGCTATTACAAGGCTGCGGTGCCGGAGCAGGTGCGGATCGACAGCTACAGCATCGATGCCGATACCGCCGCGCTGGTGGAAACGGTGTACCTCAACGGGCTGGGCGAGTTCGCCTACCGCAACGGCCTGAACCTGCGCGGGCGGTTCCGCCTGCCGGTAGACGGCCAGGCGTTCAACGCGCCGGCCGTGGGCCTACGCGAGCACGCGCTGGTGGCCATCGGCGGCGGCAAGGATTCGCTGGTCAGCATCGAAGCGCTGCGCACGCTGGGCATCGCCGAAACGGTGACCTGGATCGGCGGTTCGCAGCTGATCCGTGCCTGCGCCGAACGTACCGGCCTGCCGATGCTCAACATCGGCCGCACGCTGGCCCCGGAGCTGTTCGAGCTCAACCGCCAGGGCGCCTGGAACGGGCATATCCCGGTCACCGCAGTGAACTCGGCGATCATGGTGCTGGCCGCGCTGCTGCAGGGCGTGGACCAGGTGGTGTTCTCCAACGAGCGTTCGGCCAGCTACGGCAGCCAGATCCCGGGCACCGGTGAAGTGAACCACCAGTGGTCCAAAGGCTGGGTCTTCGAGCAGGCCTTCGGCGAACACCTTGAAAAGCATGTGGCGGCGGACCTGCATTACTACTCGCTGCTGCGCCCGCTGTCGGAGCTGGCGGTGGCGCGCCAGTTCGCCAGAACCGATTTCTACGACGCGCATTTCTCCAGCTGCAACCGCAACTTCCACATCCTGGGCGAGCGCCCGGTGAACCGCTGGTGCGGCGTGTGCCCGAAGTGCCACTTCGTGTTCCTGGCGCTGGCCCCGTTCATGCCCAAGACCCGGCTGGTGCGCATCTTCGGCCGCAACCTGCTGGACGACATGGAGCAGGCCGGCGGCTTCGATGCGCTGCTGGAATTCCAGGACCACAAGCCGTTCGAATGCGTGGGCGAAGGCCGCGAATCGCGTGCGGCGATGGCCACCCTGGCGGCACGCCCGGAATGGAACGAGGACGCGCTGGTGAAGCGCTTCATCCAGGAGATCCAGCCGCAGCTGGACGGCGCCGAGCTGCAGATCGAACCGTTGCTGGTGCTGGAAGGCGAGCACCGGATTCCGGCGGCGATCTGGGAGCGCCTGCGTGCGAATTTCGCAGCTTGAAAGCAAGCGCGTAGCGCTGTGGGGCTGGGGGCGTGAGGGGCGCGCGGCATTCGCCGTCCTGCGCCAGCGCCTGCCCGCGCTGGCCCTGACTCTGTTCTGCCCTGAGGCCGAGGCCGCCGCCGCGCGCGCCGAGGCCGGCGATGCGCTGCAGGTGCGTTCGGATGTCAGCGGCGATTCCCTGGCCGCCTTCGACGTGGTGATCAAATCGCCGGGGATCAGCCCTTACGGCGACGCCGCCGTTGCGGCGGCCGCGCAGGGCACGCAGTTCATCGGCGGTACCTCGCTGTGGTTTGCCGAGCATGCCGATGCCGAAGGCACCGTGCGCGACACCGTGTGCGTGACCGGCACCAAGGGCAAGAGCACCACCACCTCGCTGCTGGCGCACCTGCTGCGCGCCTCGGGCGCGCGTACCGGGCTGGTGGGCAATATCGGCCTGCCGCTGCTGGAGGTGCTGGACCCGCAGCCGGCGCCGGCGTACTGGGCGGTGGAGCTGTCCAGCTACCAGACCGGTGAAGTGGCGCGCAGTGGCGCGCACCCGCAGGTGGCAGTAGTGCTGAACCTGTTCCCCGAGCACCTGGACTGGCATGGCAGCGAAGCGCGCTACATCCAGGACAAGCTGGCGCTGGTGACCGGCGCGGCACCGCGCATCGCCGTGCTCAATGCCGCCGACCCGCACCTGGCCGCGCTGTCGCTGCCGGACAGCGAGGTGGTGTGGTTCAACCAGCCGCAGGGCTGGCACATGCGCGGCGAGTGGGTGTATCGCGGCGGGCAGCAGGTGTTCGATACCGCGAACACGCCGCTGCCGGGCCGGCACAACCGCGGCAACCTGTGCGCGGTGCTGGCGGCGATCGAGGCGCTGGGCCTGGATGCGGTGGCGCTGGCGCCGGCCGTGCAGGATTTCCGGCCGCTGCCCAACCGCCTGCAGACCATCGGCAGCCGCGACGGGCTGCGCTTCGTCAATGATTCGATCAGCACCACCCCGCACGCCAGCCTGGCGGCGCTGGAATGCTTCGCCGGCCAGCGCATCGCGCTGCTGGTGGGCGGGCATGACCGCGGGCTGGACTGGCACGATTTCGTGGACCACATGGCGCACGACGTGCCGCCGGTGGAGATCGTCACCATGGGCGCCAACGGGCCACGCATCCACGCGCTGCTGCAGCCGCTGGCCGATGCCGGGCGGTTCGGCCTGCATGCGGCGGGGGACCTGGATGAGGCGGTCCGGCTGGCGCGTGCCGCGCTGGGCGGGCAGGGCGGGGTGGTGTTGATGTCGCCGGGCGCACCGAGCTATGGCGTGTACCGCGATTACGTGGCCCGCGGCCGCCATTTCGCCGAGCTGGCCGGGTTCGACCCGGACCAGATCACCGCGATCCCGGGGATTGGGATCGCCTGACCCCACGCGGCGTCACACCCCCTGTGCTTTCATTAGGCACTTTCCACAGGAGGCAGGCGCATGAAGCAGCAATGGCAGTGGGGTGCGGCACTGGTACTCGGCCTGACGGCGTTGCCGGCGGTGGCGGCGATGCAGGCCAAGCCGGTGGAGTGGAAGCACGAAGGCACCACCTTCAGCGGGGTGCTGGTCTACGACGACGAAGACAACGACAAGCGCCCCGGCCTGGTGATGGTGCCGAACTGGAAGGGCGTGAACGAATCGGCCATCGCCAAGGCCAGGCAGTTGGCCGGCGACGATTACGTGGTGCTGGTGGCCGACGTGTATGGCAAGGGCGTGCGCCCGAAGACCGACGCCGAAGCCGGCCCGGTGGCGACCCAGCTGCGCAATGACCGCCCAGTGCTGCGCGCCCGCGCGCTGAAGGCGCTGGAGGTGCTCAAGGCCCAGGCCGGCAACGCGCCGCTGGATGCCTCGAAGATCGGTGCGGTCGGCTTCTGCTTCGGTGGCACCACGGTGCTGGAGCTGGCCCGTGCCGGTGCGCCGCTGGCCGGCGTGGTCAGCCTGCACGGCGGGCTGGGCTCGCCGTTGCCGGCCAAGGCCGGCGGTACCCATCCGTCTGTGCTGGTGCTCAATGGCGCCGACGACAAGGGCATCAGCAAGGACGACATTGCCAGCTTCGAGCAGGAAATGAACGCGGCCAAGGTCGATTGGGAGTTCACCAACTACAGCGGTGCGGTGCACTGCTTCGCCGAAGCCGATGCCAACAACCCGCCGGGCTGCCTGTACAACGAGCGGGCGGCGAAGCGGGCGTGGAAGAGCCTCGATACGTTCTTCGAAGGGTTGTTCGACAAGCGCTGAACGGCGTGCCGACCAACGGTCGGCACCTACCGCTTAGTGAGACCGCTGCACCGCGTAGCGGGCGAGGCCGCGCAGCGCGGCCACGGCATCGT
>NZ_JASCOP010000158.1:0-7442 GCF_029959395.1 Stenotrophomonas sp. PS02300 | reverse complement strand
GCAACGATCAGCTAGCGCTGACGCGCAAAAGCGCAGAGCAACGGCGTTTCCATTGCCTGCGTGCAGGTGAGCGGCGGGGGGGGGCCCGCGGGGGGCGCCGTGAACCCATCCTTGGGGGCTTGGTCGCCGCATCCATGCGGCTCACACCCCCGCAAACCCACCCCCGCCACTCCCCTCGATGGTGTGCGGGCGCGGTAGGGTCGGTTCCCAAACGACTGCCGACTGTGCTGATCGGCCCTTTGACGCATGACCTCAAACAACGTGCGCTGTTACCGCTTTACCGCTGCACCACACTGCACCTTGCTTGCCAATGCCTTCTGCCAGATCGCATACCCCTCCGGCTTCATATGCAGCATGTCCTCGCGGAACAACGCCGCACGCGGCTGCCCATCCTCACCCAGCATCGGGGTGTAGATATCGGTGTAGCCGGTGTTGGGCAGCTTGGCCAACGCCTGCTGGATCAATCCATTGGCTTCCTGCACCGCCGGCAGCAACTGCGCGCGCGACGGGCTGGGCTTGATCGAGATGACCTCGACGGTGGTCTTGGGCAGGTCGCGGTGCACGCGCTGCACGAACGCCACTACATCGTCGCGTACCTGGGTGGGGCTGCGGCCGCTGTTGAGGTCGTTGTCGCCGGCGTAGAAGAACACCTTGCACGGCGCGTACGGGATCAGGATCTGGTCGGCGTACCAGGTGCTGTCGCGTACCTCGGAGCCGCCGAAGCCGCGGTTGAAGACCTTCTGGCCCGGGAAGTCGGCCGCCAGGGTGTCCCACATCCGGATCGAGGAGCTGCCGATGAATTCGATGCCGTCGCGCGGGGGCGGGGTGGTGGCGTCGGCCTTGGCGAAGGCGGCCATGTCGCCGGCCCAGGCCACGTTGGAGACCTGTTCGGGGACCTGCGGCGGGGCCGGCACCGGGGCGGGCTTGAGGGCCAGGGCGGGCAGGCTGGCGGTGAGGGCCAGGGCGAGCAGCAGGGGGCGGGCGAAACGCTGGGACATGAACGACTCCGTTGGTGCGTCCGCTCATTCTAGGCCGGGTGCGCGGCGGCGGTTGGCCGGGCAGGGCCCCCCTTGTGGCAAAATGTCCGATTCTTCAATGCCTGCCGCGCTGCCCATGACCCTTTGTCGTGCCCCGCACCTGCTGTCCTGCCTCCGTTCCCGCCGTGGGGTGTCCCTGCGTGGCTGATGAAATCGGGCACATGCCGCGCGGCCCCAAGCGCATCTTCAAGGCGGCGGTGTGGTCCTGGCAGGGCCTTCGGGCCGCTTGGCTGCACGAGTCTTCGTTCCGGCTGGAGGTCTACCTGCTGGTGGTGATGGCACCGCTGGCGCTGTGGCTGGGCCAGACCCCGGTCGAGCGCGCGCTGATGATCGGCTCGATGCTGCTGGTGCTGGCGATGGAGCTGGCCAATTCGGCGATTGAAGCGGTGATCGAGCGCTACGGCGCCGAATTCCATGAGCTGGCCGGCCGCGCCAAGGACATGGGCTCGGCGGCGGTGTTCGTGCTGATGATGAATGTTCTGTTGTGCTGGGGCCTGGTCCTGGCGCCGCGCGTGTTCTGACGCGCCCCACGTCCGTTTTCCCCCTTTGTAAGGATCCAGGTCCATGTTTCTTGAACTGCTGTCCGACCCGAACGTCTGGTTGACCCTGCTGACCCTGAGCGCACTGGAAATCGTGCTCGGCATCGACAACCTGGTGTTCATCTCCATCGCCGTGAGCAAGCTGCCCGAAGCGCGCCGTCCGTTCGCGCGCAAGCTCGGCATCGCGGTGGCGTGCATCACCCGCATCCTGCTGCTGGTGTCGCTGGCCTACCTGGCGCACATGCAGGCCAACCTGTTCACCGTGGCCGGCATGGGCATCTCCATCCGCGACCTGGTGCTGATCCTGGGCGGCCTGTTCCTGATCATCAAGGGCGGCATGGAAATCCGCGAGCTGATCACCGGCGGCGAAGACGAAGATCCCACCACCACCAAGGCCTCGGCCGTGTTCGGCATGGTGATCGCGCAGATCGCCATCATCGACATCGTGTTCTCGCTGGACTCGGTGATCACCGCGGTCGGCATCGCCGACCACGTGCCGGTGATGGTCGCGGCGATCCTGCTGTCGGTGGCGGTCATGCTGCTGGCCGCCAACCCGCTGGGCCGCTTCATCGACGCCAACCCGACCGTGAAGATGCTGGCCCTGGCCTTCATCCTGCTGATCGGTGCGGTGCTGATCCTGGACGGCCTGGACGTGCACGTGCCCAAGCCCTACATCTACGCCGCCATGGGCTTCTCGGTGCTGGTGGAGTGGCTGAACCTGCTGATGCGCCGCCGCGCGCTGGCGCACCACGTGCCGGGCGCGGGCAACTGGTAAGCGCCGTACCGACCAACGGTCGGTACCTACCGGGCGGATGGTCGCCCCGGTATGACGCAGGGCCGGCCGTTGGGTCGGCCCTGCGCCGTTACGGGGTATTAACCCCTATTCATGGCATCCTCCGGCTCCCGACCACCCCGATCCCGGAGCCGGCCATGCGTATGTCCCGATTGATCCTGCTGGCCCTGCTGGCCAGCCTGTTGTCCGGTTGCGGCTACAACGCGATCCAGCAGAAGGATGAGCAGGTCAAGGCCGGCTGGGCCGAGGTGCTCAACCAGTACAAGCGCCGCGCCGACCTGATTCCCAACCTGGTGCAGACCGTGGAAGGCTATGCCAACCAGGAGCGCCAGGTGCTCACCGACGTGACCAACGCGCGCGCGCGGGTGGGCCAGGTCAACGTGAATGCCGACGACGCCGAGTCGCTCAAGCAGTTCCAGCAGGCCCAGGGCGAGCTGAGCGGTGCGCTGTCGCGGCTGCTGGTGGTGACCGAGAACTACCCGAACCTGAAGTCCGACCAGGGCTTCCGCGACCTGCAGGCGCAGCTGGAAGGCACCGAGAACCGCATCACGGTGGCGCGCGGCCGCTACATCCAGCAGGTGCAGGACTACAACACCTACGTCCGCTCGTTCCCGCAGCTGATCACCGCCAAGATCTTCGGCTACAAGGAAAAGCCGAACTTCACGGTGGAAAACGAAGCGCAGATCTCGCAGCCGCCGGCGGTGAAGTTCGGCGCGCAGCCAGCGGCCCCGGCGCCCGCGCCCCAGCCGCAGCAGGCCCCGGCCCCGGCCCAGTAAGCCGGTGGACACCCGCCTGCTGCTGCGCGCGCTGTTGCTGCTGTGCCTGTGCCTGGCCGTGCCCGCCTGGGCGCAGGCCGACGCGGCGATCCCGCCGATGACCTCGCCGGTGGTGGACACCACCGGCACCCTGGATGCCGCGCAGAAGCAGGCACTGGAAGCCCAGGCGCTGGCACTGCAGCAGCGCAAGGGCAGCCAGCTGCAGATCCTGATGGTGCCCAGCACCCAGCCGGAAACCATCGAGCAGTACACCCAGCGGGTGTTCGAGCAATGGAAGATCGGCCGCACCGGCGTGGACGATGGCGTGCTGCTGGTGGTGGCCAAGGATGATCGCCGGGTGCGGATCGAGCCCGGCTACGGGCTGGAGGGCGCCATTCCCGATGCCATCGCCAACCGCGTGATCCAGGAATACCTGGCCCCGCACTTCCGCAGTGGCGATTACGCCGGCGGGCTGGTCGACGGCAGCGCCGCCCTGGTCAAGCTGATCGACGGCGAGGAACTGCCGGCGCCGGTCAGTGCCCACCGCGAACCCCGTGGCAGCGGCGGCGATGGCTTCACGATGGCGCTGGTGATCGGCTTCTTCGTGGGTACCTTCGCCCGTGCGCTGCTGGGCTGGCTGCCGCGCCCGGTGCGCGCGCTGCTGGGCGGTGGCGGCGCGGCGGTGGCCGCGTTCCTGTTCACTTCGCTGTGGCTGGCCAGTGGCCTGGCCGGGCTGATCGGCCTGTTCGTGGGCTTCTCCTCCGGCCGGGTCGGCCGCTTCGCCCGCAACAGCGGCTGGGGCGGCGGTGGCTTCGGCGGCGGGGGTGGCTGGGGTGGCGGCGGCGGTGGCTTCGGCGGCGGAGGTGGCTGGGGCGGTGGTGGTGGGCGATCCGGAGGCGGTGGCGCCTCGGGAGGCTGGTGATGCGCATCTGGCGCCATCTGTTCGCACCTTCGCTGCAGCGGACCTTTCCGCCGGACGCGCTGCAGGCCATCACCGATGCCATCGCGCAAGGTGAGCAACGCCACGGCGGCCAGGTCATGTTCGCGGTGGAAGCGGACCTGCCCCTGACCGCGCTGTGGCAGGGCATCACGCCCCGGCAGCGGGCCGAGCATGCCTTCGCCCAGCTGCGCACCTGGGATACCGAGAACAACAACGGCGTGCTGGTCTACCTGCTGCTGGCCGACCATGCCATCGAGCTGGTCGCTGACCGCGGCCTGCGCGGCAGGGTGGGCGAGGCGCAGTGGCAGGCGGTGTGCGCGCACATGCAGCAGCAGCTGCGCGGGGGCGCCCTGCAGGACGCGGTGCTGCTGGCCATTGCCGAGGTATCGGACATACTGGCGGGGCACTATCCGCCCGGCAGCGGGTCCAAGGATGACGCCCTGCCCAATACCCCGCAGTTCCTTGGTTGAGGTACGGCGGCGCTGGCCCGAGAATAGCCGCTTACCTGCAAGGCATCGCCCATGATCTATCTCCACGACATCGACCCCATCGCCATCTCGCTTGGGCCGGTCAAGGTGCACTGGTACGGCATCATGTACCTGCTCGGCTTCACCGCGGCCTGGTGGCTGGGGCGGCGGCGCATCGCGGCGGGGCGCCTGCCGGGCGTGGATGCCAACGGCTTCTCCGACCTGCTGTTCTACGCCATGCTCGGCGTGGTGGTGGGCGGCCGCGTGGGGTACATGCTGTTCTACGCGCTGGGCGATTTCCTGCACAACCCGCTGCTGCTGTTCAAGGTGTGGGATGGCGGCATGAGCTTCCACGGCGGCCTGCTGGGCGTGTTGTTCGCCTCGTGGTACTGGTCGCGCAAGCACCGCCTGCACCTGGGCGACACCATCGACTTCATGGCGCCGCTGGTACCGCTGGGCCTGGGCTTCGGCCGGATCGGCAACTTCATCGGCGCCGAGCTGTGGGGCAAGTACACCGACGGCACCTGGGGCGTGGTGTTTCCCACGGGCCTGCCGTCCCCGCTGAACCAGCTGGACATGCCGGCGCTGCGCGAGCAGTTCGCCACCGGCGCGCTCAACCAGTTCGCCCGCCACCCCTCGCAGCTGTACGAAGCGCTGCTGGAAGGGCTGGTGATGTTCGTGGTGCTGTGGGCGGTGTCGGCCACGCCGCGCCACCGTTACCTGGTGTCGGGCCTGTTCGCGCTGATGTACGGCGTGTTCCGCTTCGCGGTGGAATTCGTGCGCATGCCCGACAACGGCGTGTACCTGGCCTTTGACTGGTTCACCCGCGGCCAGCTGCTGAGCCTGCCGCTGGTGGCGCTGGGCCTGGTGCTGCTGGCGTTGTCGCGCCGCGCGCCGGTGCTGCAGCCGGTGCTGCCGGTCACCCCCGCCACGGCTGGGAGCAAGGCATGAAAGCCTACTTGGACCTGCTTGAGCATGTGCTCGAACACGGCACGGAAAAATCCGACCGCACCGGCACCGGCACGCGCAGCGTGTTCGGCTGGCAGATGCGCTTCAACCTCAACGACGGTTTCCCGCTGGTCACCACCAAGAAACTGCACCTGCGCTCGATCATCCACGAGCTGCTGTGGTTCTTGAAGGGCGACACCAACATCGGCTACCTGCAGGACAACCAGGTGCGGATCTGGGACGAGTGGGCCGACGAGAATGGCGACCTTGGCCCGGTCTACGGCAAGCAGTGGCGCAGCTGGGCCACCGCCGACGGCGGCAGCATCGACCAGATGCAGTGGCTGGTGGACGAGATCAAGCGCAACCCCGATTCGCGCCGGCTGGTGGTGAGCGCCTGGAACGTGGGCGAGCTCTCGCAGATGGCGCTGATGCCGTGCCACAACCTGTTCCAGTTCTACGTGGTGGACGGCAAGCTGAGCTGCCAGCTGTACCAGCGCAGCGGCGACATCTTCCTGGGCGTGCCGTTCAACATCGCCAGCTACGCGCTGTTGACCCACATGGTGGCGCAGGCGACCGGGCTGGGCGTGGGCGATTTCGTGCACACGCTGGGCGATGCACACCTGTACTCCAACCACTACGAACAGGCCCGCGAGCAGCTGGCGCGCGAGCCGCGCGCACTGCCCACGCTGTGGCTGAATCCGGACGTGACCGATCTGTTCGGCTTCCAGTTCGACGACATCCGCATCGACGGCTACCACCCGCACCCGGCGATCAAGGCGCCGGTGGCGGTATGAGGCGGGCGCTTCGAGTCGCGTTGCTGATGTTGTTGCCGGCCGCGGCACAGGCCGCCGCGCCATCGCTACCGTTGGCCGCGCAGGTCAATGCGCAGATCGTGCAGCGCCAGGTCAACGAAGGCGTCGCCGCGATGGCCGGTGCCTCCGGCGCGGGCCTGATGCCGGGCGACCTTCCGGCCGCCTGTGAGCCGGGCATGCGCAGCGCCGTGGCGGGCATGTCCAACGAGCTCGTGCGCTTCATGCAGGGCACCTTCAATGATCCGGCCTACCAGCGCACGTTCGAGCAGCAGCTGGCCCAGGCGTATTCGCCCGATCAGCTGCAGGCGTTCCTGGACCGCAGCGCGGCGGGCGACCTCACCGCGTTGAGCACCGAGGTGATGTCCGCACCGGGCCTGCAGGCCACGCAGGACGCGCATCTGGCCCGCCTCACCGAGCAGGCCGACCAGGCAATGGAAGCCGACCCGCGCCTGCAGAAGGCCCTGGTCGATGTGCGCGCCGCGCAGGATCGCTGCGACGCAGTGCGCATGGAAGCAGAGGAATCATGAAACTCTCGCTGATCGTCGCGCTCGACCACGACCATGGCATCGGGCATGCCAACCAGCTGCCCTGGCAGCTGCCGGACGACCTCAAGCGTTTCAAGGCACTGACGATCGGCAAGCCGATCCTGATGGGCCGCAAGACCGCGCAGTCGCTGGGCCGCGCGTTGCCGGGCCGGCCGAACCTGGTCCTGACCCGCTCGGGCCAGGTGCCGTTCGACGGCATGCAGGCGGTGGCCACCGTCGACGAAGCACTGCAGTTCGCGGCGGCTGCCGGCGCGGACGAACTGTGCGTGATCGGCGGCGGCGAGATCTACCGCCTCGCCATGGCGCAGGCCACCGACCTGCACCTGACCTGGGTGGATACCCACGTCCAGGCCGACACCCATTTCCCGCCGGTCGACCCGCAGTTGTGGGTTGAAGTTGCGCGCGAGCACCATCCCGCAGATGCGAAGCATCCGTTTGCGTTCGATTTCGTGGATTACACGCGGAAGGCGTAACAGCAACAGCAACAGCCTTCGCCTGCGAGGGTTTCTGGCTTGGCTGGCGCCGGTGGGTTTGCGGGAGACGCCGTGAACCCATCCATGGGGGCTCGTTCGCGCCATCCATGGCGCTCTACGCTCCCGCAAACCC
>NZ_JASCOP010000157.1:0-7489 GCF_029959395.1 Stenotrophomonas sp. PS02300 | reverse complement strand
GGGCCCCCCCCCCCCCCCCCCCCCCGCCCCCCGCGGGGGGGGCGGCCCCCGCCCCCGGCCACGCCCTCCCCCGTTTCCCCCCTCGCTCCGGTGCAGCTGCCACCGGTGCCGGCCGGCAGCCGTGTTGGCGCCGCCGTTCCCCCCGCAATGAAGGAGTAAGCCGATGCGTATCTGGGCAATCGCCAACCAGAAGGGCGGCGTGGGCAAGACCACCACCACCCTCGCGCTCGGTCGCGGCCTGGCCGCCCTGGGCCACCGCGTGCTGCTGATCGACCTCGATCCGCATTCCTCGCTGACCCGCGCCTTCGGCGTGCCGCTGGATCCGCCGCCGGCCGGCGTGCTGGAGCTGTTCGGCACCCCACCGGCCGAACTGGGCAGCTTGGCCCACCACAGCCAGGTGCCCGGGCTGGACTTCATCTGCGCGCAGGCCGCGCTGGCCACGCTGGAACGGCGCAGCGCCAACCAGCCCGGCCTCGGCCTGGCCCTGCAGCACGCGATGGCCCGCCACCAGGGCCAGCACGACTACATCCTGCTCGACTGCGCGCCCACCCTGGGCCTGCTGATGATCAACGCGCTGGCCGCGGCTGACCGCCTGATCATTCCGACCCAGGCCGAGCCACTGGCCCTGCACGGCCTGGATGGCATGGTGCGTACCGGCGAGATGGTCGAGCGTTCGCGCCGCCGTCCGCTGCCGATGTCGATCCTGCCGACCCTGTTCGACCGCCGCACCCGCGCCGGCAACGAAACGCTCAAGCAGATGCAGGACCGCCACGGCCACCGCGTGTGGGAAGACGCGATCCCGGTGGATACGCGCATCTGCAACGCCGCCAGCCTCACGGTACCGGCGACGTCGGACGACTATCCGGGCCGCGGCCTGGCCGCGTACCGGCGTGCGCTGGAATGGATCCTGGCCGACGACGCGCTGCAGATGGAGCGCGCGGCATGAACAGCACCGGCGTACTCGACGACTATCTCGAGGAACTGCTCGGCGATGCCGTGCCGGTGACCGCCGTGGCGATCGCTGACACCGAAGACGCCAGTGGCGTGGCCGAAGCAATCCGTGCGGAATTCACGGCGGACAATGAAGCACCCGCCTTCGACACTCCGACCTCACCGGGCGCACCGGCCGCCATGGCGTTGCTGGACGAGTTGATGAACGATCCGGCACTGGGGCCCGTGGCGGAGGCTGCTCCTGCGGCTGCCGTGTTCGATACGCCCACCTCGCCGGGCGCGCCTGCCGCGCTGGCGCTGCTGGACGAACTGCTGAACGATCCGGCACTCGGCCCGGTGGTAGCGCCGGCGGCAGCGTTGCCGGCGTTCGAAACGCCAACGTCGCCCGGCGCACCGGCCCATCTGGCCCTGCTGGACGAACTGCTCAACGACCCGGCCCTGGGCCCGGTCGAGGTGGCCGCGACGCCGGACGCCTCGCGCCCCAGCTGGGACGATCTGCCGGCCGAAGCGCTCCACGACACCCTGCCGGTGGCCGTGGCCGCTCCTGTGCGCGCAGCGGTTCCGCCCGCTGCCCCCGCACCGGTCGCACGTGCTGCACCGCCGCCGACACCCGTGGCCGCACCGCGCCCGGCGCCTCCCGCTCCCGCTCCCGCCTCCTCCGGTCGCCCCAGCAGCTGGCAGGAACTGCAGGCACAGGCCCGCAACCCCGCCTCCAGCCCCCGTGGTGACCGCCGCGCCAGCGAGCGCACCTCGCGCTGGCTGCGCCTGCGCTGCGGCCCCCAGGCCTACGCACTGGAGCTCCTGAAGGTGCAGGAGGTGGTGCTGCCGGTACCGCTGCTGCCGCTGCGCGGCACTCCGTCGGCCATGCTGGGCATCATGAACCTGCGCGGCCAGGTGGTGCCGGTGATGGACCTGGGCATCCACCTGGGCACCGGCCCCGCCCGCGACGACGCCAACACCCGCATCGTGGTGCTGGAAGAGGACGGCGAGACCATGGGCCTGCGCGTATCGGCCGTGGAAGACGTGGCCAACCTCACCGATTCGCAGATCGAACCGCCCGACACCGCGCGCATCTGCCAGATCTCCAACGATCTGTTCCGTGGCGTGGCGCGGGTAACCGCCCAGCCGATGATCCTGCTGGATGCAACCCAACTGTTGAACTGACCCCCCGTAGAGCCACGCCCTGCGTGGCTACGGGATATCCGGCACCACGCACGGCCCTAAAGGTTTCCAGAAATACGCCGTTATAGACCTCGGAACCGTTTGTCCGGAGCAACGATGAGCACTGTGGCCCTGGGTGATGATCTCGGAATCGAGACCAGCACCGAGCTCAAAACACGCCTGGCCCCCTTGGTGGACCAGGGCGGCGACCTGACGCTGGATGCCAGCCAGGTGGGCCGTATCCATACCGCGTCGGTGCAGGTCCTGTGCGCGTTCGTCGAGGCCCGCCGCCAGGCCGGCCACCCGACCGCGTTCGACGGCTGCACGGCCACCTTCCGCGATGCCGCGCGCCTGCTCGGTGTCACCCAGGCCCTGGGCCTGGACGCAACCCATGACAACCTGAAATCTGTGGAGAACGCGGCATGAGCGCACGTATCTTGGTGGTGGACGATTCGGCGTCAATGCGCCAGATGGTTTCCTTCGCCCTCACCTCGGCCGGCTTTTCCGTCGAGGAAGCCGAGGACGGCGCCGTCGCACTGGGCCGGGCCAAGGGCCAGCGCTTCAACGCGGTGGTGACCGACGTGAACATGCCGAACATGGACGGCATCTCGCTGATCCGCGAGCTGCGCCAGCTGCCGGACTACAAGTTCACCCCGATGCTGATGCTCACCACCGAATCGGCCGCTGACAAGAAGTCCGAAGGCAAGGCGGCCGGTGCCACCGGCTGGCTGGTCAAGCCGTTCAACCCGGAACAGCTGGTCGCGACCGTCCAGAAAGTCCTGGGCTGATCCCCACCCGCCTTCCCCTCCCCCTTTGGTAACCGGACCCGAACGCCCATGAGCATGGACCTGCAACGCTTCCACGCCACCTTCTTCGAGGAAAGCCGCGAGGGCCTGGACGCGATGGAAGCGGGCCTGCTGGCACTTGAATCGGGCCAGCAGGATCCGGAAATCATCAACTCGGTGTTCCGCGCCGCGCACTCCATCAAGGGCGGCGCCGGCACCTTCGGCTTCGACGCCATCGCCGCGCTGACCCACGTGCTGGAAACGCTGCTGGACGAACTGCGCGCCGGCAAGCGAGCGCTGGAGCCGGCGGCCGTGGATGCCATGCTGTCCTCGGTGGACGTGCTGCGCGCCCTGCTGCGCGAAGCCGAACACGGCCAGCCGGCCGACCCGCAGGCCGTGGCCGCGGTCAAGGTACGCCTGGAAGCGGTGCTGTCCGGCCAGGCGCCGAGCGCCGCCGCGCCGGTTGCCGCCAAGGTCGATGACACCCCCGAAGCGTGGCAGATCGGTTTCGTACCCGCGCCGTCGCTGTTCATGAGCGGCAACGATCCGCTGCGCATCATTCGCGAACTGGAACACCTGGGTTCGCTGCAGGTGGCCGCGCGACTGGACCGCCTGCCCGGCTTCGACCAGCTCGACCCGCTCGAAGCCCACCTCGCGTGGGACCTGGGCCTGGTCGGCAAGGTGCCGCGCAGCAAGATCGAAGACACCTTCGCCTGGGTCGTGGACGACTGCGAACTGGACATCCGTCCGGCCGCACCGCCGAGCCTGGCCACCAGCGCCCCGGCAGCCGCCGCGCCTGCCGCAGCCGTGGCCGCCGCACCGGCAGCACCTGCGGCAGCAGCTGCACCTGCGGCCACCAGCGAGGCAGAAACCTCCATCCGCGTCGCCGTGGAAAAGGTCGACGCGCTGATCAACCTGGTCGGCGAACTGGTCATCACCCAGGCCATGCTCAAGCAGGTCTCGCACGCGCTGGACCCGGTGCATGCCGAACAGCTGTTTGCCGGCCTGGACCTGCTCGAACGCAACACCCGCGACCTGCAGGAAGCGGTGATCGGCGTGCGCATGCTGCCGGTGGACGCGGTGTTCCGCCGCTTCCCGCGCCTGGTCCGCGACCTCTCCTCGCGCCTGGGCAAGCACGTGCGCCTGCGCACCATCGGCGAAGGCACCGAGCTGGACAAGGGCCTGATCGAGAAGATCGCCGATCCGCTGGTCCACCTGGTCCGCAACTCGATCGACCACGGCCTGGAAATGCCCGACGTGCGCCGCGACGCCGGCAAGGACGAAACCGGCACGATTACCCTGGCCGCATCGCACCAGGGCGGCCATATCGTGATCGAAGTCAGCGACGACGGCCGCGGCCTGAACCGCGACAAGATCCTGGCCAAGGCCCTCGAGCGCGGCCTGGCCGTGCCCGACAACCCCACCGATGCGCAGGTCTGGGACCTGATCTTCCAGCCCGGGTTCTCCACCGCCGATGCCGTCACGGATCTGTCCGGTCGAGGCGTGGGCATGGACGTGGTCCGCCGCAACATCCAGGCGCTGGGTGGCGAAGTGCAGCTGGAAAGCAGGGCCGGCAACGGCACCCGCGTGCTGATCCGGCTGCCGCTGACCCTGGCCATCCTCGACGGCATGACCGTGGCGGTGGCGGGCGAAACCGTGATCCTGCCGCTGGCATATGTGCTGGAAGCGCTGCAGCCGCAGCCGGAAGACGTGCGTTCGATGGCCGGCGAAGGCCGTGTGCTGCGCGTGCGCGGCGAATACCTGCCGATCCTGTCGCTGAGCGAGTACTACGGCTTCGGCCGCCGCACCAACGATGATTCGCTGGTGGTGGTGGTGGAAGGCGATGGCCAGAAGATCGCGCTGGAAGTGGACGAACTGGTTGGCCAGCAGCAGGTGGTGGTGAAGAACATCGAGAACAACTACCGGCGTATCAGCGGTGTGTCCGGTGCGACCATCCTGGGCGACGGCCGCGTTGCGTTGATCGTGGATATCGGCGGCCTGGTGCGTTCGCTGCGGGTGCCGCAGGCGGCGTAACGGAACCATCGCGCCGGGCCGTGCCCGGCTGGAAGACGCCCCCATCAATGATGGGGGCGTTTTTTTTACGCCGTCCGCAAAACCGTGATGTCGGTCGGGGCCGATACGGCCGCGTATCGATGACCCATTCGCCACCGCATGGCGGAACCACTGGTATTGCTTGCTTTCGCAACCATCGAACGGAACCCGCGCCGCTGCGTGGGCCGCGAAAAAATGTGACATCGCGCACTCAAGAAGCCGTCGTGCGCCGCCGTTATCCGCAATAGCGATGAGACGTTCATTGCCCGCCCGACGCCCCACCGCCTTGCCGCTCTCGACCTTTCGCCCAGCACCCCACGGCTGTGCGCCCCCGCCCTGCCCGGAGTTCCCCGCATGAAGTGGTTCCATGATCTGCCCATCAGCCGCAAGCTCGCGGTCGGGTTTGCCCTCACCACCCTGATGACGATCGCGCTGGGCGTGTTTGCCCTGGTGCGCCTGAACAGCGTGAATGCCGAACTCGCCGAAATGGCGAGCAATGACATTCCCTCCGTCCAGCACCTGGGCGAAGTGCGTGCGCAGCTCGGTGAATTCCGCACCTTCGAACTGGCCCAGCTGACCATGCTGGACCAGGCCGACAAGGTGGCCGACTACAACAAGCGCATGGACACCACGGCCAAGGCCGTGCGCGACGAGCTGCAGGCCTACGCCGCGCTGCCGGCCGGTGACCAGGAGAAGGCGCTGTACAAGAAGGTCGCCGCCGACCTGGAGGTCTACTTCGGCGCCAATGCGGAAATGCGCAGCGCCGTGGCAGCCGCCGATGGCGTGCTGGCCCAGCAGATCTCCGATGAAAAGTCGCGCCCGGCGCGCCGCAAGATGTTCGACGACCTCAAGGAACTCGGCGCCTTCAGCAGTGGCCTGATGCAGTCCAAGATCGCCGAAGCCAATGCCACCCACCGCAGCAGCGTGGTGGCCATCCTGGTCACCATCGGCCTGCTCTCGCTGCTGGCCATTGCCATGGGCGTGGTGATCTCGCGCGCCATCACCGGCCCGATCCGCCAGGCCATGCACGCCATCCAGTCGGTGGCCCGTGGCGACCTGTCGGTGAACATCGCCTCCAGCACCACCGCCGATGAAGCCGGCCGCATGCTGGCGGCCACCCGCGACATGACCCTGATGCTGCGCCGCTTCTCCAGCGAAACCCAGCAGATGGTGGAAATGCACGCCGGCCCGGACATCAGCCACCGCATCCCGGAAGACTTCCCGGGTGTGTACGGCCAGCTGGCCGTGGGCGTGAACACGGTGATCTTCGAGCACCTGGATTCGATCAAGGACGCCATCAACGTGCTCAACCAGTACGCGGCCGGCGACCTGTCGCAGAACGCGCGCCGCCTGCCCGGCACCCGCGCGATCCTGCACGAATCGATGGACGCGGCAAAGGCCAGCCTGCTGGCGATCAACACCCAGATCCAGAGCCTGGCCCAGGCCGCGGCCGCCGGCGACTTCAGCCAGCGCGGTGATGCGCTGCGCTTCGACCACGACTTCCGGGTCATGATCGAGCACCTCAACACGATGATGGAAGTGGCCGACGGCAACCTGTCGCAGCTGTCGCACCTGCTGCAGGCCATCGCCAACGGCGACCTCACCGCGCGCATGCAGGGCCAGTTCCACGGCGTGTTCGCCAGCATGCGTGACGATGCCAACACCACCGTGGCCCAGCTGACCCAGATCGTCAGCCGCATCCAGCACGCCTCGGGCAGCATCAGCACCGCGGCCGGCGAAATCGCCTCGGGCAACAACGACCTGTCGCGCCGCACCGAGCAGCAGGCCGCCAACCTGGAGGAAACCGCCGCCTCGATGGAGGAACTGACCTCCACCGTGCGCCAGAACGCCGAACACGCCCGCCAGGCCAACCAGCTCGCCATCGGCGCGCACTCGGTGGCCTCGCAGGGGGGTGAGGTGGTCGGCAAGGTGGTCAGCACCATGCACGAGATCGACGCGTCCTCGCGCCGCATCGCCGACATCATCACCGTCATCGACGGCATCGCCTTCCAGACCAACATCCTGGCCCTGAACGCGGCCGTCGAAGCGGCGCGTGCCGGCGAGCAGGGCCGCGGCTTCGCCGTGGTCGCCTCCGAAGTGCGCACCCTCGCCCAGCGTTCGGCCAGCGCGGCCAAGGAGATCAAGGGCCTGATCGACGAGTCGGTCGGCAAGGTCGCCGAAGGCTCGGCGCTGGTCAACCAGGCCGGTGCGACCATGGGCGAAATCGTCGCCTCGGTCCAGCGCGTGACCGACATCATGGCCGAGATCTCGGCGGCCTCGCAGGAGCAGTCGGCCGGCATCGAGCAGGTCAACCAGACCGTGATGCAGATGGACGAAACCACGCAGCAGAACGCGGCGCTGGTGGAGGAAGCCACGGCGGCGGCCCGTTCGATGGAAGAACAGGCCGGCCACCTCACCGATGCGGTGTCGCTGTTCAAGCTCGAGGGCCAGGCCGCCCCGGTCGTCGTCGCCGCACCGGCAGCGCGCCACGCCGCCCCGGCCCGCCCGCGTGCACCGGCCGCGCCGGTCCGCCGCGCGGC
>NZ_JASCOP010000156.1:0-7642 GCF_029959395.1 Stenotrophomonas sp. PS02300 | reverse complement strand
GGGTAATCCAAAAAAGCGGGGCGCGGCGTGGGCCGGGCCCGGTTTAAATGCTCAAATCCCAAACGCCCCTTCGCCGCCTTCGGTCAGACGGCGAAGGGGCCGCGCACAAGCCGCCTTGTGCGCAGAAACCATTGAAGCCGCACAAGTGCGGCGGCGCACGCGCCGCCGACATTCCGACAGCGCCCCGCCACAATGAGCGGGGCTTGTGGGGCTACGCCCCAGCTTGCTGCGGCAGGTTGCACGAAAGCGTGCCGTCCTTGACGCTGGCGGTTCAGAGCAACCACGTCACGAAGGACGGGCCACGGATACGCCGCCCGGCTTTGCTATGGAGCTTCCACACCGCGCCCTGCCGCCCAAGGCTGCGGCAGGGGCGTTCTTGCCTTGTCGCTGGTGCTTGACCTGGCCCGCGTCAGGGCACAGGCCGGCGCAGCCGTCATGCGGGGATGTCGAGGTCGGCCATATCTCCTTTCGGGAGCGGGCGGCCCCTGCGTCCTTGGCTTGTCGTGAATCCTGGCGAGGGCACGGCTGCGCCTTGGGCTTCATGGCCGCAACCTTGCAGCGGAAACAATTTCCCCTGCGCTGCGCGCATTCCTCGCGGGACAAATTCTTTTCGCTTCCAGGCTCTCCGCTGCGCTTCGACCGCAAGCGGTGCGGCCAGCCCATCCCCCGCCGGCCGGTTCACAACAAGGACGCGATAGGCGCGACCTTGTTCAACCCGAAAGGAGAATCATCATGGCTAACATCGGCACCTTCACCGCAGAGAAAGACGGCTTCACCGGCCAGCTCCGCACCCTGACCCTCAACGTCAAGGTCAAGTTGGTTTCCAACGACAAGGGCGACAACGAGAAAGCCCCCGACTTCCGCGTTCAGGCGGCAGGCCATGACATTGGCGCGGCGTGGAAGAAGACCAGCGAGGCCGGGCGGGCCTACGTCTCCGTGACCCTCGACGATCCTTCGTTCCCGGCGACGGTCTATGCCCGCCTGATCGAAGGCGAGGACGGCACGCACGACCTAATCTGGTCGCGCAGCAAGCCCCAGGCGGCCTGACGGCCGCCCACCGCTCCCCGCCCATTGCGGCGGGGTGCGATGCTGTTCATCGCGGCCCCGAACGCACGGCAGCGGGAGGCCATCGGCCTCAGCTCTTGCCTGATCGTTTTCAGACCCGGTATGGCAGTCGCCATGCTTGGCGGATTTTGCGTCCGTAGAGGCAAATCCAAGATGGCGTGTCGGCGCTGCAAGCGCCGCCGGGCTTTCGGGCTTCGCCCCGTGCCGCCTTCGTCGTCACGGCCATGCGGCTTCAATCCCTCACGCCTTCGCGCCTGGCGGCGCTCCGCGCTTCCCTTGCGGCTATGTCTCGGACGCCGCGATCTGGCTTTCCGTCTCGGCCATCAGCACCGCCGTACTGCAATCGAGTGCGCGGGCGATCTTGAAGATGGCCGCCAGCGTGGGCATGTGTTCGCCACGCTCGACCTTGCCCATGTGCGAACGCTCGATACCAGCCAGGTGCGCCAGCGATTCTTGCGCAATCCCTCGCTCCATCCGTAGCACACGCACCGCCGCGCCGAAGGCTTGAGCCAGCTCGGCATCGAAGGTGGCGGAGCCGGCCGGGCGGCCGGGCTGGACAGTTCGCTTCTGCATAGACAGAAGCGTCGAATCTAAGGACAATTAAAACCACGTTATATTTAACTCATTGGCGAAAAAACGCTGTTCCGTGCTTTTACTGTCGTTTTCCGTTAAAGGCTGGACTGTTCCCGTTAAAGCTGGACTCGCCCGCTAATTCCCGGACTCCGGGCGAGGATGCGAGCGATGTGCGGGATCAGAACCGTGCCATGAAGGGGTGTTCATGATTGACGTTCGAAGACGTGGTGGTTGGTCTAAGGCGGTCAGGCCGCCGGCTGGTTGGCTGTTCAGCCAGTCCAGCTTCAGCGGAAATTTCGGCCTGATTCCAGAATTAACGGAAATCATGAAGGTCCGTAAGTGACTGAAAAAACTGGAGTCGTGGCTTTCCTCAGTCCAGCCTTTAACGGAAAACGACATTTACGGAAATCCGTATCTACGGATACAAACAGAACCGGGGAATCGCATCCGTGTCTTTCCGGCTTCCTACAATTCCGCTTCTGCGCTTGCGTTCTTCCAAGGATGCAATGGCTTGCGCATCCGTGCTTGCGCACGAAAGCACGGAGACGGTTTGGCGGTTCCGTGCTTCGACGCAGAAGCGCATCCGCGCATCCTTGGTTTCGTGGAGGTTCCGGCCATGACCTTGCCACTTGTCACCGCTGACGAACGCGCCCGGCTGCTCGCCCACGGAGCGGCGCTCGCCGCTGGCCAGCACCTCGACCCGCTGCCCGTGGTGCGGCTGTTCACCCCCGACGCGCATGTGACCTGGCTACTAGCCACGCTCGATCCGACCGATGGCGATACGGCCTGGGGACTGATCGACCTCGGGATTGGTATGCCGGCGCTGGGAACGGTGAAGCTGTCCGATCTGGCGTCCATCGTCGGGCTGCACAAGCAGTCCGTGATGCGTGATCGCTATTTCCAGGCGGTGCGCCCGCTGTCGGAATACGTCCGACTGGCGCAGGAGAACGGCTCGATCATGGACTGATCGGCGGCCGTGAAAGGCGCGTGAAGCGAAAGAGAGCGCATTGTGGCTATTTCGGCCTTACTCCAGACCCATTCGTCCTGAATCCGCACTCTTGCCCCAAAGCGGTGCACTTCTGGCGAAAACGGCAATGATGCTTGGTGCGCGATACGGCAGGGTGTTCGATGCTGCACGCCGATCCCTCGGCGTTTCAGCCGTCGCATTCAGACGATTTCAGCAATGCCCCGGAGCGAATCGGTCTTGATACCAGCAGTTACAGCTTACCTCGATTTCGATGGCGACTTGATGGCGATTCGATAGCTCCCGCACCGCGGAATCCGTGGCGACGTTCCTGCTGATCGTCAGGAGGTTGCGTCATGGCCGAACCGAGCGCCGCACACTGGTATCCAACCGCCGCGTATCTCTACGCGCTGCACCTCGACGGCCCTGCGCTGGCGTGGGAGTATCTGCGCAGGAATCCCGACTACCGCCGCGACTGGCTGCGCCGTCGCCGCCGACCGGACGTGGCGCAGGCGTGGGGCTTGCGCCTGCTGGAAGACCCGGCCCTGGATGCGCGCGACGCGCATCCGGCCTGGTTTCCCGATCACGATGGCGTGGTGCAGCTCTACCCGGATGCCGACCCGCCGCCGGATGCCGATGCCTTCGAGTTCTGGAACGTCCCAGGACGCAAACACCTGATCCACGATGGCACGCGCCTGGTGCTGGTATCGCGCTGGCCCGGCTGCTGCGTGCGGCTCGCACTTGCGCCGGGCCTGGAAGACGGCATGGCCTACCTCTATGCCATCCGCGCTTGCGCCACGCCCTGCGCGCGCTACCGCGCGCTGGCGGCCGGGCTGGATGCGCTGTCCACCGCAACCGGAGCCGCGCCTACGGCGGCGACCCGCTCGCGGCCCACGCCTGCCGCGCTGCTGGAACTGCACACCTTGCAGGCGCTCGACGCGACCCTCGCGGGCGCGTCCTTGCGTGTGGTGGCCGAAGGGCTGTTCGGCGCGGATGCCGTCGCGGCCGACTGGCACAAGGACAGCGCGTTGCGTGCCCGTGTACGTCGGCTGGTGCGCCGGGGCGATGCGCTGATGCGCGGCGGCTACCGCCGCCTGGCACAGCTTCCGCCACCCTTGCACTAGGGGGGACGTTTCGCGTCCCTTGAAGAACGTCCCTTAGCAAGAAGCCTCGCTTTCTCGAAAGTGCCTCTATCCGGCCGCGTGGTGCTGCCGGGCTTGATGGAGGTACATCCGATGCGACCCGCTCCCTTGCGGCCTGCCGCCGCTGCTGTCGCTGCGCCCGCGCAGCCCCAACGCTACCTGACCAACGACGAAGCCGCCGAATACTTGCGGCTGTCGCCGCGCACGCTGGAGAAGCAGCGCGTGATCGGCGGCGGCCCCAAGTTCCGCAAGTTCGGCCGCCGCGTCATGTACGCGGTGGCCGACCTCGATGCCTGGGCCGACCAGCGCAGCTACGAGGCGACTTCCGACCCGGAATATGCCGAACGCCACGCGGGCGATTACCGTGATGGCCGCTGATCGCTGGCGCGTGGGTGGCCGTCGCCATGTCCAGCCCGCCAGGGCAAGCCTTGCAGCGCGAACAGCTCGACCTGTTCCGCGCGCTGCCGGGCGACATGGCACCCCGCGACAGCCAGGACTTGATGGCCTTTCCGTTCTTCTCGCTCGCCAAGTCGCGGCGCGTCGCGCCGATCGACTTCCGCAGCGGGAACATCGCCATCCGCGTGGAGGGCACGCAGGAGCACGGCATCGCCACGATATGGGATGCCGACCTGTTGATATGGGCCGCCTCGCAGATCGTGGAGGCGCGCGACGCGGGCCTGCGCCCGTCGCGCTGGATACGCGCCACGCCTTACGAAGTGCTGCGCTTCATCGGGCGCGGCACGTCGCTTCACGACTACCTGCGCCTCAAAGCCGCGCTCGACCGGCTGCAATCGACCACGGTGGCCACGTCCATCCGCGAAACCACGGGAAGGCGATTGCATCGCTTCTCGTGGATCAACGAATGGAAGGAACTGGCCGATGCCAGCGGCACGCCGCTGGGCATCGAACTGATCCTGCCGGACTGGTTCTATGCCGGCGTGCTCGACGCCGCCCTGGTGCTGACCATCGACCCCGCGTATTTCCGGCTCAAAGGCGGCATCGAGCGGTGGCTTTACCGACTGGTGCGCAAGCACGGCGGGCGGCAGGAGCACGGCTGGCAATTCGACTTCCGGCACCTGTACCGCAAATCGGGCAGCGCGGCCCGCTTCTCGGACTTCGCCTACGACCTGCGCGCCCTGGTGGCGCGGCAGTCGTTGCCCGGCTACGTCCTCGGCATCGAGCGGATGCCGGACGACAACGCCGAACTGCTGACCTTCCGGCCCGTGCCGCCCACGGCACGGGGATAACTGCGGGAAAACCTGTGAATGGCCTCGTGCTATCAGGAGTACCGGGTATCGTGCTATCAGGAGTACGACCCTCGTGCTATCAGGAGTACGAAAACGCCGCAAAGCCAATAACAGCGCGGGTTTGCGTTCCCTCTAACTTACCTAACAAGAAATACATAACTTTTGGTAGAAGCGCGCCGTTTCGGTGGACAACCACGAAACGGCACGGCCAGGCCGGCTTTCCAGCTCGGAGGGCCGCGCCATGATCTTCGCGTTTCTCAACCAGAAAGGCGGCGTCGGCAAGACCACGCTCGCCACGCACATCGCCGGCGAGCTGGCGATGCGCGGCCTGCACGTCATCCTGCTGGATGCCGACCCGCAGGGTTCCTCGCTGGACTGGACGCAGCGCAGAAGCCAGCAAGGCTTGCCACGGCTGTTCAGCGCCGTGGGCCTCGCCCGCGAAACGCTGCATCAGGAAGCGCCAGAGCTGGCCCGCCGCGCCGATCACGTCATCATCGACGGCCCGCCGCGCATCGCCGCCCTGGCGCGCTCCGCGCTGCTGGCGGCCGAGCGCGTGCTGATCCCGGTGCAGCCCAGTCCCTACGACGTGTGGGCCAGCGCCGAGATGGTTTCGCTGATCCGCGAAGCGCAGGTGTTCCGGCCGCAGCTAGCAGCGGCCTTCGTCATCAACCGGCGCGTCAGCACCACCATCATCGGCAGGGAGGCGCGGCAATCGCTGGCCGAACAGCCGCTGCCGGCGCTGCGCTCGGAGATCCACCAGCGCATCGTCTTCGCCGACAGCGTGGCCGCTGGCCGGCTCGCCCGCGAAACCGCGCCCGACAGCACCGCCGCCCGCGAGATTGCCGCGCTCACCGATGAACTGCTGCGGTGGCCGACATGAGCAGCCCACGCAGCAAGCGCGTCGGCATCGGCGCGCGTCCGCCCACGAATCCGCACGCCGAGGCGTGGATTCGCCAGGGCGACGCCGATGCGCTCAACAAGGGCGACCTCTACACCGCTCGCCTGACGCTCGACATTACGCCCGCCATGCGGGCGCGCATCAAGGTGTCGGCCTTCACGCGAGGCGTGACCGTGGCCGAACTGCTGCGCGGCTTACTGGAGCGGGAGTTTCCCGACAAGCGCCCAGAGAACCTGCCATGAACGCATCCGCCTTGCCTGCCGCTCACGCGGCGACGGCTGCACCGGCTGCTGCGCCGCTGCCTGCGCTTTCGACGCTCGCCGGCCAGGCCGGCGACATACCGCTGACCCGCGTATCGCTCGCCTACATCGAACCGCACTTCAAGCTCTACCTGCGCTTCGGCGAGCCGGCGCGCACGCTGCGGCTCGACCGCTGGCGGCGCTGCGCGGTGTTCCTGCCGGGCGCGATGTTCTGCCGCATCCGCTGGCAGGCCAACGACTACGGCACCGTGCGCTGGCAGCTCATGGTGATGCAGGCCGCCACGCCGCTCGATGCCGTGCAGCGCATCCCCGGCGTGCGGCCCGGCGCACGCCTGCTGCTGCACGCCGAAGGCGAGAACGCGGTGCGTGCCGTGCTGGAACGCATCGACGCAATCGACGCGCAGGGCATCGCCGCCATCGACGTGTCGCCCGCGTACTGGCGCACGCTCGCCAACCGGCTCGCGGCGCGCTCGCCGCTGCCCGAATACACCGCAGAACGGCACGCCGCTTGGCTGGCCGGGAGGACATTCCCATGACCGCGATTTCCACGAGTGGCCCCGCGCCGCGTCCTCGCTCGCCCCGCGCAGGTTTGCGCGCTCGCATCGTGCTGGCGGGCTTCGCCGCCGCCGGCCTCGCTGCGCTGGCCTGGGCGGCGTTCGTGCAGCCGCTGCCGCGCCTGATCTACAACCCGTCCGACAGCGTGGCGGTCGGCTGGTATCGCGTGCAGCCGCTCGACCATCGGGCGGCCTCGCTGCCGGTCGGCAGCATCGTCCTGACCCGATTGCCTGCCGACGCTGCCGCGCTCGCTGCGCAGCGCGGCTACCTGCCGGCCCGCGTGCCGCTGCTCAAACGTGTGGGCGCAGTCGCGCCGCAACACGTTTGCATCGTCGCCGGTCAGGTTCGCATCGACGGCGTGCCTGCGGCCGCCGCGCTGCCTGTCGACCGGCTGGGCCGGCCGCTGCCATCGTTGCAGCTTTGCCGCCGTCTTGAAGCTAGCGAACTGTTCCTGTTGAGCGTGACGAATCCGGCCTCGTTCGACAGCCGGTATTTCGGCCCGGTCAGCGCATCCGCCGTGATCGGCGTTGCGCACCCGGTTTGGCTGGAGACACGCCCATGATGGCCGCCGATTCGCTGCGCTCCGGCGTGCCATCGGGCATGTCGTTCTCGCTGCTGCTGCCGTGTCGTCGCGCGTGCAGCGCGGGCGCATTCGCGCCGCGCCTCGCGCAACATCCGGCGCAGCCGTCCAACGTGCAGGCGTCTTGCCTCGAACGTGCCTGGCCTGCGGCCATCGGCGCGTTCGCCGGCGGGCTGGCTGCGGGTACAGCAGCGCCGCCGGGCCGCCGAGGCCCGGAGCGGGAGCGAAGGGCAAAGGCGGAAGGCAAGACAAAAGGGTTCGGCACGCGGCCGAACGCAAAGCCAGTCTGCACATGGGGGGGGCGGGGGGGCGGGGGCGCGGGCGGCCCCGGCGCGCGCGGGCGGCGGGGGGTGTGATA
>NZ_JASCOP010000155.1:0-7697 GCF_029959395.1 Stenotrophomonas sp. PS02300 | reverse complement strand
CCGGCCCCCCCCGCCCGCGGGCCCCTTGCTGCCGGGCCGGGGGGGGGTGGGGGGGGGGGGGGGGCTGCTATGGCGCAGATTCGAAAGGCTGCCGTCTTAGAACGGATCCGGCCCCAAGCCCGAACGCGCGCTTTCGTTCAGCACGGTGCCGTCGCGCCGCTTGATCGGGGCGCTCGGAGCGAGCTCTTTCAGACGCCGCGCTGCGCGCACCGCGTTGTACTCGCTCGCATACCCTTCCCCGGAGTCCGCAATCTTGCGACCGTTGCTGGCATAGAACGTCCACCGCCATTCGCCGGCGCGGTCCTGGTAAATCTCAATACGCATGAACACTTCTCCTCTTCTGGATGGAACGCGCCACGTCCTTCCCCCGCAGCCCGGAGGCAGCTCAAGGGTGGGTAGCGCGCTTTCGAAGCAGGGCCGCACATCACCCGCATACATACTATCCGTGTAGTTTGTATGCGTGTCAAGTTTCTGTACGGATGCTATCGTTAGACATCCCAAAACCGAGGCGTCCATGTCTTCAGAAACCCATTCGCTGCGTTGGGGGCAAGCGCGGCGTATAGCCTTCATCGATCTTCGATTGCAATACGACGGTCGCTTGAATCGCCGCGATCTCATTGATTTTTTTGGCATATCCGTCCCCCAGGCGTCCTCTGACCTAGCTGAGTACGTCAAGATCGCGCCAGGCAACATGGAGTACGACCCGAGTGCGCGGGCCTACCGTGCGCAGCCAGGCTTTCTGCCGGTCAGCGGCCGCGCGACGTCCAGCCAGTACCTATTCGAGTTGTATGGCCTGGAGCGCGGCCTGCTGACACGAGATGAGAGCTTCATCGGCTATGTGCCGTTGACCGGCATTGTCGGCACCCCTGCGCGCCCGATTGCGGCAACGGAGATCTCCACGTGGGTGCGAGCCATCCGCGACGGCGACAGGTTAGAGGGCCGTTACCAGTCCATGGACGAGGACGCGCCCCTCAGCCTGACCATCTCCCCGCATGCGCTTGGCTACGATGGCCTCAGATGGCACGTCCGGGCTTACTGCCACACCCGCTTAATGTTCCGGGATTTCGCCATCGGGCGCTTCGAGATCCACACGATCCATGCCGACTCCCCCGCAATCGATCCAAGCAACGACATTGGCTGGTTCACGGAGGTCGGGGTTCAGCTAATCCCGCACCCCGCGCTGACGCCCAACCAGCGGGCGGCGGTGGCCCGGGACTATGCGATGCAGGATGACGTGCTGATTCTTCCCTGCCGAAAAGCAATGCTGTTCTACACGCTGCGCCACCTGAATCTCGATTCGCTGGAGATTCACCCCGATGCGGCTCGGCAGCATGTCATCGTGGGGAACCCCGACGAAGTCGCCCAATGGATGCGCGAAGATCGTCAGGGCCTGTCTGTGGGCGGCTGAGCTAGGTCAAGGCATTGGTCAGATGCGTAGGCAAATGGCCTACGACCACCCTGCGATTGAGCTCATCGACGTAGCAGTAGATCCGCAGGCAGCGGAGCGGATCGTGGGCGTTACTACCTGCAACATGCATGTCCATGGTGTAGGTCGACCCGCCTACGATGCCTCGATACTCACCCAAGTGGCGGGCTGCAATAACACCAACGCCGGACAACCGCAGTCGATTCTCTTTCAGGAATTCCTCCCACTCGTCGCGCGCTTGGCGACGACTCGCTTCGTCGTCTGCCCAGCGTGATCGCCAGTAGCTTTCAGACAGTTGTTCCAGACAGGCATATATCAGCGCGGTCTCGCTATGGGCCACGCGGCTGGCAGAGCGGAGCGTTTTTTCCGGGAAGACCACCCGAGGCCGCAGCGAGATTGCCCACTCCGCGAGCCCCTCCAGTGTGGCCGGAGGTGCGGCCCGCTCTGTTGTCGGCTCATCAGTGGGAGCTGCAGATCCCAGCCGCAGTTGTGCGCTGTGCAGGCGCCGCTTGAGCTCGACTATCTCATCGGTCGTTGTTTGCAGATCGTGCAGGGCGGAGTCTCGGTCTGCGACCGCAGCGTTTCGCTCGTCTTCGGCCACTTGCAGCAACTCTTCATAGTCCCTGACTTCCCTGGAAATCAAAGCCCGAATGTCTTCAGCGGTTGGAACTGGCGGAGGAAGAACGGCGTCGTTGAGTGCCGAGTCTTTCCCGTTGCTCAACGCACGCAACCTGGCTTCGGCTATGGCGTTCCGAATGTCTCGAAACGCAGGAACCTCAGGGCGGTGCCGAGCTTGGAGAGTCAACTCACGTAGCTGCTCCAGTCCCTGTCCCTTGCTTATGTCGACGTGTGCCCTGGTACCGCCAGCCTTTTGAAACACATGGACCGTGCTCGGAGCCAGCGCACCGTAATGGGTAGCATATTGGGCCCACATCGCCGGCTCAACGACATACATTCTGGCCAGAGCCTGCAGCGGCTTGATCAGCTCAAAGCGAGCGGCTACTACCCACAGAGGTGCGTCGCGACCGCTGTCTTGGACGGCGGCAAGCAGGCGCGACATACCCTCCTCATCACGGACGAATGTAGGGGCTCCAGCGGGCGCACCAGCGATAGCCAGCCCAGGCGAGCGGGCCCATTCACGGACAATAGCTGGAACCGTCCTAGAGGGTGCCGGAAGGGACACCAGGTCTCGTGCGCTTAGGCGAACGCCCACCATGCCGCCGACGCCCCCCATCCCCGCGAGGACAGTGGCCTCCATCCTCCACCACCGGGTTGGGTGAGTCGTGTCAGGGTGATCCAGCCGGAAAGCAAAGATGCCTTCACCCGATTCCAATTGAAGCGTGACGCCTTGGCGCTCAATCTCGTGTGCCCCTTCTCGCCATGTCTTGGGCAGGCTCAGTCCCATTCGAGCCTCTAGCCAACTGAGAGCCGACGTCACCGCATCGAGATGGGCCGACTCTTTGTCCACCAAGGCCCACTCGGAAGCCAACAGTGCGTGGTCTGACAAATCAAAGCGCAGGACGCGCTGTGAATTGCCAAACTTAACCGCGCCCACCCGTCTGCGAGACTGAGCGTTGCTTGCTCGCGGCACTGCCATGACAGGCGCAGCAGCATTCGCCTCGATCACAAGATCAACCGCTTCAATGCCCTCGATCTCTACCGCTGCACTCGGCGGAGGCGGCCTGTCTCGCGCAATCAAAGGAACGGGGTGCCGCGTCAGCAGCCCATCGATCGTTGCGCGGAAAGCTGCTCGGAGTGGGGCCGCGGGACTTGGAGCCCGCCGCTTCGAAAGCGACGATACCAGTTCAGGAATAGCAGCCGCGACGCGCGATTGCTCCACCTTAGGCAGAGATCGCCAGCACTCTCGGGCGAGCCGTATCCATTTCTGCGCGAGCGCAGGCCGATCATTCGCCCACTGCCTGGCTGCAAAAGCGGCGCCGAAGATCCGCGTTAAAGATCGCTCCAAGCTTGCGTCCGCTTGACCGGAGGGGCCAATATCCGAGGAAGCCAGCCAAAGCGCGATGGGGAGCGGAGATTTGCCGTGACGCGCCGAGTCGGTGACCACTTCCCATAGCCAACCCGGATCGATGGTGTCGTCACCGAAACTCAGGCCACTAGCAGGACGGGCGCAAGCCTCGAGATTGTCTAGAAACAAGACATCGACAAATCCCTCTGCCGATTCGACATTGCTGGGGCCCAGCACGACCACTTGAAGGCCGGACTGAACGTCGATCGCCAGTCTACTGCCGTGACTATCTGCGTACGTTCGCTGGAGCTCAAAATCTCCGTCGGCCTTGGCGATTGAATCGGCGCCGAGCTGCAGCGCACTTTCAAGTGAGCGCGATGTCGCATCTGTGGCAGCTTGCGCTTCCGCCGGCTTACCAGACCATAGCTCGATCTCACCGCTCTCTGCGGGAGGAGGGAGGGCGTCTCCTAAATCGGAGGAGGCCTCGATCTGAGCCTGAATCCAGGCCTCTACCTCAGCAGTTGCGCTCCTGAACATGTGGCCTTCACACATTGCGCGGACGCACCAGGCGAAGGCCGCCGGGCTGGCATAGGCAGTGCCGTTGATGCCACGAAAGTGGGCCGCCAGAATGGAAATGCCATAGCGATTGCCCTTGAGGGCCAATTGCCTGGCGACCTCAAGATGCTCACTAAGTGTTAGGCGAACAGCTTGGCGAGCCGTGACTAAACTGGCCGATGAGGTGCGGTAGACGCGTCCATCCTCTTCGTCGGCGACGAGCACGGTGTGATCACTCAGCGTGCCCAAAACCACTGCAGTTCGCAGCGATCTGCGCAAACCGACATGTCGGCCAGCCCTAGGGTGGGGGCCTTGATGGTAGCCATAGAGCGGGAGAACCAATCCGACCGTCTGTTCGTCCGGCGCGAGCTTCGCCTGTTCCGGCGCGGCTGCAGTCTTGCCACAGCTCTCATCTGCTTCCTGCATATCAGCGCAACCCACACTTCCCCCAAAAATGTGACCGACGCCCCATCATACCTGCCACGACACGGCGCAACACGCTTGGGATCATTGCAATGGCGATGGCAGGACAGTGCATAGCGCCAGAGTTGCCTCAATGGGCCGCCCAGCTACGGCCAGTTAAACGTCGTCCAACAGGCGTGCCGCTGGATTGCATTGCGCTCCACCCGATTGGTAGTAGCCGGTTACGCTCGCAACGGAGCGATGATCGGTCATGGCCATCAGCGCAGGCAGTGCCACGCCCTGCCTGGCGCCCTCGGTAACGAAGCCCGAGCGCAGGCTATGCCCGCCGAAGTCTCCGTCTAGACCGGCCTGCTTAGCGCGGCGCTGGATGATCAGTGCAATGGCGCGATCACTCAGTGCCGGACCCACCCGCGTCCCCCACACGCGACGGAACAGCGCCCCTTCGGTGAGCTTGGCCGCCTCCAGCCAGGCCTGCAATGCCACGGCGGCCGCGCCCACGAGCGGCTTATCGGGGCTGCCGCCGACCTTGGGGCCATCCTGCAGCGTCTTGCCCTGATCCAGCCGATAGACGAATCCGCCCTCGGGCAGCGGGCGCAGGTGCGCCAACGTCGCCGCGGCGACTTCGCTGCGACGGCGGCCGCCGCTGGCAAAGGCAAAGCAGAGCAGGGCGCGGTCACGCTGGCCGGCCAGGTCGTTTCCGCAGGTGGCCAGCAGCGCCTGCAACTCGATCCGGGTAATGGCCGCCTTCTTCTGCGGGCGTTCGCCACGCTTGTGCGCGCTGCGGCGGGCGCTGGCCAGCAGCTGACGCACCTCGGCGCTGTCGATGGGATTGGCCAGTTGCTGCAGTTGGTGGACCTTGCTCAGCACCGAGACGCGATGGGTGAGGGTGGCCAATCGCCAGGGTCCGGGGCGGCTCTTCAATCGGGCCGCCACCAGCGCCTTGTCCAGTGCGGCCGGCAACTCCCAGCGCACGCCCTCAGCGGTGTCGCGGGCCACGTGGTCGACGATGAATTGCACCACCGTTGCCGCCGGCAGCGGCAGCTGCAGCGGCCGGCCGTAACGACCCTGGCACCAACCGGCCCAGTAGCGCAGCGCGGTGCGGTAGCTGCGGGTGGTGTTGGCGCTGCGCGCAGCAGCCAAAATCTGCTCAGCGGCGGTGGCGGCCTGAGCCGACAACCGGGACGGGTCGGGCAGGGTGGGGAGCTGATCGACGGTCAATGAAGTGACGACTTTCATATGTACTATGTAATCCTCACTACAGATTCGGTGTCGTTGTTCCGATAATTCTACATTATCGGAAGTAGCGGCCCCCACCCGCCGTTTCATTGACCGGAGACTCCCATGGCCCGCGGCCTGACCGAACTGGATGTCCATAACGCCGCCGATGACCTCGTCGCCGGCGGCGAGCGCCCCACGGTGGAGCGCATCCGCGCCCACCTGGGCACCGGCTCGCCCAATACCGTGACCCGTCACTTGGACACCTGGTGGTCAAGCGTGGGAACACGCCTGCGCCAACGCGCCCGCGAGGCGGCCCAACCCGACGTGCCGGCCGCGGTGCTGACCCTGGCCCAGCGCTGCTGGGCCGCCGCCCTGGAAGGGGCGGGGGAGCATGCCCGAGCGGCGCTGAGCACGGAGCAGGCGGCGCTCGAAGACGAGCGCGATCGCCTGGCGGCGGAGCGCGCGAGCCGTGCGCAGGAGCAGCAGGACATGCGGGTAGCGCTCGCGGCCGCGACGGCAGCGCAGACCAGCATCGACCTGCTGCGCACCCAGCTCGCCGAGGCCGCCGCGCAGGCGCAGGAGCTGCGCGCCCAGCGCGATGGCGCCCATGCCCGCCAGGAACGGCTGGAAGCGCAGCTGGCCGAGCTGCACCAGGAGAAGGACCAACTGCAAGTGACCCATCAGCGCGAACGGCAGGAGTGGACTGAGCACGCCCGCAGCACCGAAGATCGCCTCAACGCGGAAGTCGACCGCCTGCGGATCAAGGCACGCCAGCTGACCCAGCAGGTGCACAAGCACACGCAACTGGCCCAGCACCTCCGCGAGCGCGAGCAAGTGCAAGAGCAGGAGCGTCGGCAGGAGCAGCAGGCGGCCGCCGCGGCGCTCACCGCCCAGACATTGCGCGCCGAGCAGTCGGCCGCCCAACTGGCACCACTGCGGGAGCTGGTGGCTACCCTCCAGCAGGCGGCACGGCGCCCCGCGACGACCGGCCGCACGCGCAAGCCCAGGGAAACCGGCGCTGTCGCCGCCACCGCGCGGCCGGCTCGCCGCGCGAGGCCCCGGCCATGACCCCGGCCGGCACCGTCCAGCTGGACCTGCCCCGGATCACCGCGACGCTCCAACGCGGAGTCCGACGGGTCGCGGCCTTCATGTCGTTGGGCTTGAATGCCGCCCGCAGCGCCACGCCGGCGTCACTGGAGCTGGCCCCGGCCGACACCCGCTACCATTTCATCCCCACCAACTTGAGCCACGAGGCCGTCGCCCACATTGCCGACGAGTTCCAGCTGTGGATCCTGACCAACGGGGTGCGCGAACTGTGTGCGTTCCTGGAGCGCTACCTGCACGATCTCTACCTGGCCGCGGCGCTGATCAGCCTCAGTCAGGGCGGCCGCCTGCCGCCGGACGCCCCGGTGCCCACGGTCCCCACGGCGTTCGAACACACGGGGATTGGGCGCAAGCTGGAATTGCTGCGGGAGACCTTCGGTATCGATGCCCCCCATAGCGATTGCCTGTCCACCTTCTGGGATGCACGCAACTGCCTGGTCCACCGGCTGGGGCTGGTCGGCCCTAAAGATCTCGTTGGCGGACGTGAGCACCTGTTGGTGAAATGGATTGGCCTCGATCTGTGGCTGCACCCCGTGGGCGGGGAGCCCCAGCTGATGCCGCTGGATCTGGGGGAGGGCATCTTCCTCAGGGACGGCGGCGAGGTGCAGGCGCGGACCGTCGAGCGTCTCCTGACCTTCGAGCTGGGGCACCAGGTGGGCTTCACTGCCCACCAGCTATCGGAGATGCTGGTCACCGCCCTTGGGGCAATGCGAGGCACTGATGCAGAGCCTGCACGCATTGGCCGCATCCAAAGGCTTGCTGGACAACCCACCACCAGCCACGTCCGCGTCATCCGACTCCGGCAGCCCCGCCCCGCGCGCCGGTACCACGATCCATGAGGGAGAGCAACGTGAGTAGTGCAGAGACCTCCTCGGCCGCCGATCACGCCGACCCGCCTCCGGGTCCTGCGCCGCCGGCGGCGCGGCGGCAGTCGCTGCTGCAGATGCCCTTCTGCGCCGACTGGCTGGCCGCCGGCGCCTGGGAGCAGCTCATCGCCGCCGTAGA
>NZ_JASCOP010000154.1:0-7839 GCF_029959395.1 Stenotrophomonas sp. PS02300 | reverse complement strand
GGGCCCGGCGCTGCGTCATGGTCGCCGGTGGAGCCGGGCCCTGCCCGGCTCCATTCATCGGCACTTAGAGGTCGCCCAGACCGCTGGCGCGCCCGTCTTCACCTACTTCCAGCAGGCGCAGGGTATTGGTGGCGCCATGGGTTTCCATGTGTTCGCCGCTGGTGAACACCACGCGGTCGCCGGCCTGCAGCTGGTTGGCTTCCACCAGCAGGCGGATGCTGCCGCGTGCGGCTTCGCGCGGGGTGAAGCCGCGGCTGTCGAAGTTGATCGGGAACACATCGCGCATCAGCGCCATCTGGCGGCGGGCACCGTCGTGGCGGGTCACCGCGAACACCGGGGCCGAGGCGCGGAAGCGTGACAGGTAACGGGCGGTGCCACCGGATTCGGTCATCGCCACGATCGCGCGTACGCCCACGTGCTGGGACAGGAACATGGTGGCCATGGCGATGGCCTGGTCGGCACGTTCCAGGTTGCGCGGTGAGGCGCCGAAATCGGTCTCGGTCTGGAACTGGCGCTCAGCACCCAGGCAGATGCGCGCCATGGCTTCCACGGCCTTCACCGGGTAGGCGCCGGCGGCGGTTTCGGCCGACAGCATCACCGCATCGGTACCGTCGATGACCGAGTTGGCCACGTCCAGCACTTCGGCGCGGGTCGGGATCGGGCTTTCGACCATCGACTGCAGCATCTGGGTGGCGGTGATCACCACCTTGTTCTGGGCCAGCGAGGCCTTGATGATCTTCTTCTGCAGGCCCGGCAGTTCGGCATCGCCGATTTCCACGCCCAGGTCACCGCGCGCCACCATCACCACATCGCTGGCGTCGACGATCTCTTCGAGGTTCTCGATGGCTTCGGTGCGCTCGATCTTGGAGACCAGCGCGGCGTAGCAGCCGTGCGATTCGGCGATGGCGCGGGCGTCGTTCATGTCCTGCGCGTTGCGGCAGAAGGACACGGCGATGAAATCCACGCCGATCTTGGCCACGATGCCGATCAGTTCCTTGTCGCGCTCGGTCAGCGCGCCCAGCGACAGGCCACCGCCCTGCTTGTTCAGGCCCTTGCGGTCGGACAGCACGCCATCGTTGAGCACGGTGTTGACGATGCGCTCGCCCTGCACTTCCACCACCTGCAGCTGCATCAGGCCATCGTCGAGCAGCAGCACGTCACCGGCCACCACGTCCTGCGGCAGGCCCAGATAGCTCACGCCGACCTGGGTGGTGTCGCCGGCCGGCGCATTGGCCGAGGCGACCAGGTCGAAGCGGTCGCCCGCCTTGAGATGGATCTTGCCTTCGGTGAAACGCTCGATGCGGATCTTCGGGCCCGGCAGGTCGGCCAGGATGCCCACTTCCACGCCCACGCGCTGCGCGGCGGCGCGCACGTCGGCGGCGCGCTTGGCCTGGCCGGACGGGTCGCCATGGCTGAAGTTGAGGCGGACCACGTTCACGCCGGCGCGGAACAGATCCTCCAGCACGCCCGGCGGGTCGGTTGCCGGTCCGAGGGTGGCAAGGATCTTCGTACGGCGCTGACGCTCAATCATGGTTAAAGGGCTCCCGGGAAAGGATTGAAATTAGCACACCCTTCACGTCCCATGAATACGTTTACAGCATTGTCGCGCTTGGGTTTCACCGATGTCCTACAGGACATGACCGGACCGGGCCACGACATGCGGCGGCGTACGGAGCGCCGCCGCGTGCCTCAATCGATCAGCGACAGCAGCGCATCCGGCGTCGCGGCCAGGTGTAGCGCGCCGGCGGCCTGCAGTTCTTCGGCACCGCCAAAGCCCCACAACACGCCGATGTTGCGCATGCCGTGGTGGCGCGCGCCTTCGATATCCATGCGCCGGTCGCCGATCATCCAGCACTGCGCAGGCGGCAGCATCAGCCGCCGCAGCGCCTCGGCGACCAGCTGCGGCTTCTCGCTGCGGCTGCCGTCCGGGGTGGCGCCGATGACGTCCTCGAAGCACGCACCAAACGGCAGGTGCTCGACGATGCGCCGCGCATGCGGCTCGTTCTTGGCGGTGACGATCGCCAGCCGGTGGCCACGGTCGTGCAGCGCCTGCACGACCTGGCCGATGCGCGGGTAGATCTCGTGCTCGCGCCAGCCGACCACGTCGAAGCGTTCGCGGTAATACGTCACCGCCTGCTCCACCTGGGCCGGATCCTCGAACAGCGGCGCGAAACTGGTGCGCAGCGACGGGCCGATCCAGCGCCGCAGCTCCTCCTGCGGCGGCACCGGGCGCCCCATCTGCGTGAGCGCATGCGCCACGCACTGGGTGATGCCCACCGCAGAGTCGATCAGGGTGCCGTCGAGGTCGAAGAACAGCGTGGTGGTCATGCCCCTCGGGCTTCGAGCGCGGCCACTGCCGGCAGGGTCTTGCCTTCGAGGAATTCGAGGAAGGCGCCACCGCCGGTGGAGATGTAGCTGACCTGGTCGGCGATGTCGTACTTGTCGACCGCAGCCAGGGTATCGCCGCCACCGGCGATGGAGAACGCCGGCGAGGTGGCGATGGCCTGGGCCAGCGCCTGGGTGCCGTGGCTGAAGGATTCGAATTCGAACACGCCGACCGGGCCGTTCCAGACCACGGTGCCGGCCTTGGCGATCAGCCCGGCGTAGTGCTGGGCGGTCTGCGGGCCGATATCCAGGATCAGGTCGTCTTCGGCCACGTCAGCCACCGCCTTGACCGTGGCTTCGGCATCCGGGAGGAACTGCTTGGCCACCACCACGTCGGTGGGCAACGGAATATCGGCGCCGCGCGCCTTGGCATCGGCCACGATCTTCTTCGCGGTATCCAGCAGGTCCGGCTCGTACAGCGACTTGCCGACGGAGTAGCCCGCCGCGGCGATGAAGGTGTTGGCGATGCCGCCGCCCACGATCAGCTGGTCGACCTTGCCGACCAGGTTGGCCAGCAGCTCCAGCTTGGTGCTGACCTTGCTGCCGGCCACGATCGCCAGCAGCGGCTGGGCCGGGGCGAGCAGTGCCTTGGCCAGTGCGTCCAGCTCGGCCATCAGCAGCGGGCCACCGGCGGCGACCGGGGCGAAGCGGATCACGCCATGGGTGGAGGCCTGGGCGCGGTGCGCGGTGCCGAAGGCGTCCATCACGAACACATCGCACAGCGCGGCGTACTTGCGCGACAGGGCTTCGTCATCCTTGCCCTCGCCCACGTTCATGCGGCAGTTTTCCAGCAGCACGATCGACCCCGGGGCCACGTCCACGCCGTCGACCCAGTCGCGCACCAGCGGCACGTTCACGCCCAGCAGCTGCGACAGGCGCAGCGCCACCGGCGCCAGCGACTCGGCTTCGCTCCAGACGCCTTCCTGCGGGCGGCCCAGGTGCGAGGTGACCATCACCGCCGCGCCCTTTTCCAGCGCCAGCTTCAACGTCGGCAGCGACGCGGTGATGCGCTGCTCGGAGGTGATGCGGCCGTTTTCGATCGGCACGTTCAGGTCCTGGCGGATCAGCACGCGCTTGCCGGAAAGGTCGAGGTCGGTCATGCGAACGATGGACATGGGGCAGCAACTCTTTGGCGGAAAAGGAAAGGGCGCCGCGCACGGCGCAGACGCCCATTGTAACGGCCCCCCGGCGCGTAACGACCCACGGTCGTTACCTACCGCGCGTTGTTTCGCAACAACGTGGCCGCGAACCCGCCAACGATGAGCACCCCCAGCACCAGCAAGCCCCACAGCAGCCAGCGCTTCCAGTCGCGCACCGGCTGCACGGCGGCGTCGCCGCCCAGCGGCTGCGCGCTGCCCTGCGCCGTGGCCAGCGCCGGCTGCCACTGCGCGCCCTGCTGTTCGCGCAGCTGCGCGATCACCGTGCCCACCGGAGCATCGGTCCGCGCCGCACGTACGCTGCCGGCGGCCACGCTGAACGGCGCCTCGCCCTGGCTGAGGAAGACCAGCGCCTCGGGCTGGTAGCCCAGCCGCAGGGTAGGTGCGGGCATCGCGGTGCCCTGCGCGGCGGTCAGTTTCCAGTAGCGATCGCGCGTGGGCACCGCCAGCGACTGGGTCTGCGATTGGCGGCTCCCACCGGTTTCCTGCAGCTGGTATGCCACCCACGGGCCGGCACGGACCTGCCAGGGCTGGCCCGCATCGTCCCGGCTGAGCAGGGTCCACTGAACCACGCTGTTGTCGGGCGTGGCGATGCCCACCTGGGCGATCGGGAAGCGGCCATCCAGGGTGTACTCGAACTCACCCGGCTTGCCGGCGGTCCCGGTCAGCGCGCGCCATTGCCAGTCGATCGCCTGCGGTGCGGCCACGCGTTCGGCGTGCACCGCCGACAGCACCGGCAGCGCGTCGCCGCCGACCGGCACGATGCGGAAGTACTTCGCCTCCTGCCCGATCTCGATACGGCGCTGCTGCAGCCGGCGGCCATCGTGCTGCAGGTCCACCAGCGGCACATCGTCGGCCACGCGCTGCCACTGGCGCAGATCGTCGCTGGCATCCACCCGCACCCGTGCCTGCAGCGCGGCCGGTGCCTGCCAGTCCAGCCGCAGCGACTGCACCGCGCCGCGCAGCGCACTGGCATCCACCAGCCAGCCACCGGGCGCGGCACTGCCGACGCTGCGGCCCAGGCGTGCCTCGACCCGGCGCACGCTGCCGTCGGTGTTGCGTTCGGTCAGCAGCTGCAGGTCATCACCGCCGGCACCGGCCTGGGCCGGCAGCGGGAACCACGGCAGTTCCTGCCACTGCGCGGCCTGCGCCAGCGGCTGGTCGGCCGACAACAAGGCCGCCGGCAATGCCTGGCCCTGTGCATTGAACACCTGCACATCGGCCAGCTGCGGCGACACCGCGCTGCGGTACTGCGCCTCGCCCAGCATCAGCCGGTACGCGCCCGCCTGCGGGGCGGACAGCTGCAGCGGCCACTGTTCCCGATAGTCCTGGCGCGCGTCGGCGGCCCAGAGAACGGGGGCGGCGGCCAGTAGCGAGACCGCAGCAATCACACGGGAAAAGAGCATCACGACTGTGTCTCCAGCGGCGTTTCAGGCGCACGCGGCGGTGCCGGCGCCAGGTAACCCACGACCGTGCACAGCAGGCCGTAGGCGATGAAGGAAGCAATACCGAGCAGGTTGCCCAGGTGCTGGCGGTCGATCAGCACCAGCTTGGCCAGCACCACGCCCATCAGCACCGCACCGACCAGCCACAGGGCGCGTTGCCCGCGACGCGAGCCCCACACCCAGCTGATCACGCCCAGCACGCTCCAGACCACGGTCAAACTGGTCTGGGCCAGCGTGGACGACCACAGCCGCCCGTCCCACGACACCCCGCCCCAATGGTGCACGGCATGCAGGGTGATGCTGGTCAGCGCCACGAACCCGGCCACCGCCAGCAGCGGCACCCGCCGCGCCTGCAGCGCCAACGGCGCCTGGCCCCGCCACAGCCACACCGCCAACAGCGCCAGCACGGCCAGCTGCGCCAGCTCCAGCGGATTCAACACCGGCAGCCACGGCAGCGGATCGGCCGCGCCCTGCGCGAACAGGAAGCCCACCCACGCCAGCCCCAGCACCGCGAACAACGTGGCCTGCAGCGCATGCCGCGCCACGTTGAAGCGCTCGCCCAGCGGCAGCGTCAGCCAGCGCCAGCGCTGCAGCGACACCGTGACCACCACCAGCCACGGCAGCAGCGCCGCGGCCAGGGCCCACCCCTGTGCCAGCTCGAAGCGATCGGCCAGCCACGACGCAGCCAGCGACACCACCGTCGGCCACAGCAGCCACCAGACGAACTGCGCCGCCACCGCCGCCCGGTCCTGGCCACCGCGCAGGCACCACAGGCTGCGCACGCCCAGCACCGCGAACACCCCCCAGGCCAGCGCCCCGTACCCGGCGAACGGCTGGCGGTGGACATCGGCCTGCCACAGCGCCAACGGGAACGCGCACAGCAGCATCGCCAACGTGGTCAACACCAGCGCCCGCGCCGGCATGCGCCGGTGCACCTCGGCCGCGATCCACGCGGTGACCGCCACCACCACCAGCAGTGCATCCGGGCGCGTGTCGAACACCACGAACCGGCTGACCTCATGGCCCGCACCGCCCAGCCACCACAGCAGGCCCCACAGGTAGTACACGATGGCCGGCGCGTCGCGCCCGGCACGGCGATAACTGAAGGCCGACGCAAAGCCCGCCAGCGCCAGCAGCAACCCACTCATGAAGGTCGGATTGGCAATCGCGGTGGCATCGTGCAGCCAGTAATCGGCGCCCACCACGAACCCGAACGCGGCCCCCATCTGCAGCAGCGCACCGGCAATCTGCGGCAACCACCGCTGCTGGCGCAGGCCCAGCCAGACCAGCGCCGCACCTTCCAGCGCAAACACACTGGCCGTCGCCCGCGCCGACAGCGCCAACGGCACCGCCAGTGTCGCAAAGCCCACCGCCAGCACCGCATGCGACTGCCCCAGCGCCGCATAGCGCTCGCGCCGGATCAATGCCCACGCCAACCCCGCATACAACGCCGCCAGCCCCAGCGCACACAGCGCCAGCAGCAACCGGTCGTCGTGCAGCATGCCCGCCTGCAGCGAGAACGCGATCAACGGCGTACCGAACACCAGGCTGCCATCGACCAGATCGCGCTTCTCCGCCGGCTGGCGCCGCGCGTAAAGAATCGGAATCAGCAGATAGAACGCAAAGAACAGCAGCAGGAATGGCTCGGTACTGGCGAACTTGTCCGCGTTGTACTGCATGACGCCCCAGGTGGTGCCAATACCGAACGTAAAGGCAAAGCCCAACAGGTTCAGCGCCCGCCACGGACGCCACCACGCAATGGCGAAAATGGCCGCATTGAGCACCGCGTAGTACGAGAACAGCGCCACATGGTTGCCACTGCCCGTGGACAACCAGATCGGCGCCATGAACCCCGCCAGGATGCCCAGCACCGCCAGCGTGCGCGAATTCTGCACCACCGCCAGCACGCCCATCCCCGCGATCAGCAGGATGCTCAGCGCGAACGCGATCCCCGGATCCAGCAGCTCATAGCGCTTGAACGCCGCAAAGATGGTCAACAGCAGAATGCCGATCGCCCCGCCCTGCAACGCCAGCGCAAACATCCGCCGGCGCTCGCGCTGCACCCAGCCGAACACCAGGCCCGCCAGCGCACCGGCCGCAATCGCCGCCAGCCGCAGCTCGATCGGCGCATTGAGCCAGCCCTGGTCGCTCGCATACTTCAGCAGCGCCGCCACACCCGCCAGCAACACCAGCATGCCGATCTTCACCGGCACATTGCCCTCGGTGAACCAGCGTTTGATCGTCCCCACGATCCGCTCCCCCAGGTCCGGCCCACGAGGCGGCGGCGGCACAAAGGGCTCAGGCCCGGCGACAGCAGCAGAGGGAAGCGGCGGCGGCGCAACCCGCGCAGCCGCAGCAAACGGCTCGGGTACAGGCTCGGCAGCAGCCAGCGGAACCTCCGGCGCGGGTGCCCGCGCGGCCACGGGGGCCGGCGCATAAGGACGCTCCTCCCATGCAGCACTCACCGCAGGCGCGGCCGCCGGAACGGCACTGTCGCCACGCGCCTGCTCCAAGGCCGCCACCCGCCGACGCAGGCCGGAAATCATCACCAACGCCACGATCAGCAACACCGGCACGGCCAACAACACCAGTACCGCCAGGACAATCAAAGCTTCCATTCTGCGTCATCCTCAAGGGAACGCCACGGCCCATCAAGACAAGCATGGCGCCAGCGGCAGCGGGATCATGCTAACTGAATCGGGGGGAAGACCGCTCAGCGAGGTACCCGCCGCTTTCCCATGGCCGCCGACCTACCGTCAAGGGGTCGCCGGGTGCGGGGGTACGGGACTGTCAAAAACATGGATGTTTTTGACAAGCCTCCATGGATGGATTCACGGCGTGTCCCGTACCCC
>NZ_JASCOP010000153.1:0-7855 GCF_029959395.1 Stenotrophomonas sp. PS02300 | reverse complement strand
GTCCAGTAGACGATCACGCGTCCGTGTAGCGCCAGGCCCTGCCTGGCTGCACCAATGATCAGAACGTGTAACGAACGCGCCCGTAATAATAGGCACCATTGCTACCAATCGGCGACAACACGTCATACGGCAGGTTGCCGTAGTAGTAGATGTCCTCGTTGGACAGGTCCGAGTAATTGTCGGTCAGGTTCTGCCCACCCAGCGCCACGCTCCACTGCGGCGTGATCCTGTACTCCACCTCGGCATCCAGCTGCCACTCGGCGCCATACGTCTGCCGCGGCACGAACCCATCGCCGAAGTTGAACACCCGGGTCACGCTGCCATAACGGCTCAGGCGGCTGCTCAGCGTCCAACGATCATTGGCCCAGGTCGCCGCCAGCTGCGCACGCGTGCGCGGGGTGGCATCGGTCAGCGTGTTGGTTTCTTCCACGCCGAACAGCACGTAATCCGGATCCAGCGCCAACAGGCTCGCCGGCGTGGCCAGCACGTTCTTCAGCGTGGTCTTGTTGTAGGCATAGGTACCGGTCAGCACCAGCTGGCCATCGCCGAGCCCCTGCCGCCAGTTGGTCACCAGCTCGGCGCCACGGGTGCGGGTATCGGCGGCGTTGACGAAGAAGTTGGCGCTCTGCAGCCCGGCGACGCCGAACTGCTGCTGCACGTAATCGGTGAGCGCATCACCGGTGATGCTTTCCGACAGCGCGATGCGGTCATCGATATCGATCTGGTAGAAGTCCAGCGACAGGTCGAAGTGATCGCCGATGCGGCTGGTGAAGCCCAGGCTGGTGTTGATCGACTTCTCCGGCTTGAGGTCGGTGGCACCCAGCCCGCGCGCGATCGGGTTGTTCACCGACAGCGTGCGGCCCTGCACCAGCTGGCCGGCGGCGTTGTAACCGGTGGAGGTGGATTCATAGCCGATCTGCGCCAGCGACGGCGCACGGAAGTTGTTGGAGATGGCGCCACGCAGCGCGAAGGCCGGGGTGAATTCATAGCGCAGGCCCAGCTTGCCGGTGAGCTCGCCGCCGTAGTCGTCGCTGTGCTCGTAACGTGCGGCCAGGTCGCTGGAGAAGTGCTCGCCGAACTGGCTGGACAGGCTGGCGTACGCACTGGTCACGTCGCGGGTGAGCGAGGTGGCGTCCTGCGGGGTCAGGCCACCGCCGGCCTGCGAGCCGGTCGGGCGGTCGGTGTAGGGGCCGGCGGCGTAGCTGGCCGGGTCACCGGGGCGGGTCTGGAAGTGGTCGCGGCGCGCTTCCAGGCCCAGGCCCAGGCTGTGGGTGTTTTCGCCCTGGGTGAACACCCGGCCCAGGTCGAAGTTGCCCACGGTCAGTTCATTGCGGTAATCGCCGGTCTTGAACCGGGTCGGGCTGCCCGGGCCCAGCGAGGCGTTGAGCGAGTTGCGCAGGCGGTAGGTGAAGTCATTGAAGCCGTAATCCAGGCTGGCGTCGTAGTTCCACTCGCCCCACTGGCCCTTGGCACCGGCCACGGCCTGCACATCGCGGTTCTCGCCTTCGGAAATCGGGCGGTAGCCGTTGGGGTACAGCTCGGTCCAGTTGGCGTCGCTGTCGGGGTAACGGAAGTAGTTGGCGCCTTCGCTGTCGCGCTGGTTGAAGGTGCTGAAGAAGTAGAACTTCGAGGTTTCACCGAACGGCAGTTCGGTGTTGATCCAGGCGTTGAGGTCCTTGGTCTTGCCATCGCCCAGCACGTAGTTGCGCTGGCCCTGCAGGGCCAGGTTCGCATCGCTCTGGTCCCACGGCGGAATCTGGTCGAAGCCGGCGCGGTTGGTGCCTTCGCGGTTCTTCAGCTCCAGGCCCACGCGCAGGAAGCCGCCGTCTTCGCCCAGCCGGGTGCCGACCTTGGCGCTGGCGAAGCTGGTCTGGCCATCGGTGATGGTGCGGTCGATCGGCTCGAGGTCGGTGTGGTTGGCACCGAAGCTGGCTTCGATGGCGCCGCCTTCCGGGGCGTCATCCAGGATCACGTTGATCACACCGGCCACGGCATCGGAACCGTACAGCGCACCGGCGCCGTCGCGCAGCACTTCGATGCGCTTGATGGCGCTGACCGGGATGGAGTTGAAATCGACCGGAGTGGTGCCCTTGCCGATCTTGCTGTCGGTGTTCACCAGCGCGCTGGTGTGGCGGCGCTTGCCGTTCACCAGCACCAGCACCTGGTCGGGCGACAGCCCGCGCAGCTGGGCGGCGCGCACGTGGTCGGCACCGCCGGAATTGGACTGGCGCGGGAAGTTGAACGAGGGCAGCAGCGCCTGCAGCGCGCTGCCCAGCTCGCCGTTGACCACGCCGGCGCGGCGGATGTCCTCGGCGGTGAGCACGTCCACCGGCGAGGTCGATTCGAGCACGGTGCGGTCGATGGCGCGGGTGCCGGTGACGATCACCGTGTCCAGCGTGGTGGCGGAGGCGGGCGCGTCCTGCGCGTGGAGGTCTTGGGCCAGCAGGGGGGAAGACAGGACCAGGGCAATGGCAAGGCCGAGGCGCGACGCGGACGGACGGGACATGCGGGCTCCAGCAGTACGACGGGGGGGAGGGGGGGCGGATGCGATTGGAGTTCCAATCCATCCGGATGAAGCGATATATTATCTTGGCGTGACGGCACCCTGTGATGCAAGTCCCAATACGAGGGGGCATCAGCTGATAGCCGTTGGGCATCTGCGCAGCCGCGCGATGTCCGTCACCCTTGCAACCCCGCATGACCACGTAGCGACACGCCATGCGTGTCCCACGTAGCCCCACCCCCAGAGACCAAAAATGAAGCCCCATCCCCTCCTGCTAGCCGCCTTCCTCGCCCTCAGCGGCTGCGCCACCGCCACCGCTCCGGTCACGCGCGCACCCGAATCCACCACCACCACGGCCAGCCTGCAGGGCGATGCCGCCCGCCCGGATGCCGCCGCCGGCTGGGTGCGCAGCGAGCTGTACTTCGGGGTGGGCGAGGAAAGCGGCGCTTCCGACCGCGAGCAGACCGATGCGATCAGCGAGGCGCAGTGGCGCGAGTTCCTGGACAAGCAGGTCACCCCGCGCTTCCCGGATGGCCTGACCGTGTTCGATGCCTACGGCCAGTGGCTGTTCCGCGGCGCGAAGGAACCCAACCGCCTGCGCACCAAGGTGCTGGTGGTGCTGCACGAAAACACCCCGCAGCGGCGCGCCGACATCGAGGCGATCCGCCTGGCATGGAAGCAGGCCACCAAACACCAGTCGGTGCTGTGGTCGCAGCAGGCGGTCGAGGTTTCGTTCTAACGGCGTACCGACCAACGGTCGGTACCTACCTTTGTATGAATCGGCGTGCATTCGCACGCCGGTGTCACCTGCGCGGGTCTAGGCTCGTACTTCCCCCAGAACGTGGAAGTGCCGTCATGAGCAAGCGCGTTGCCGAAATCGTCGTCGATACCCTGCAGGCCGCCGGTGTGCGGCACTGTTACGGCATCGTCGGCGACACCCTCAACCATGTCACCGATGCCATCCACAACAGCGATATCGCGTGGGTGCACGTGCGCCATGAGGAGGCGGCCGCGTTCGCGGCGGGGGCCGAATCGCTGGTCAGCGGCCGCCTGGCGGCATGCGCGGGCTCGTGCGGCCCCGGTGGGCTGCATTTCATCAACGGCATCTTCGAGGCCAACCGCAACCGCACCCCGCTGGTGCTGATCGCCAGCCAGGTGGTCACCACCGAGCTGGGCATGGAGTTCCCGCAGGAGGTGGATTTCAAGGCGGTGTACGCCAGTTGCAGCGTGTTCTGCGAGCAGGTGTCCACGCCGCTCCAGGCGCGGCGGATGGCGACGCTGGCCTGCCAGGCGGCCATCAGCCGGCGCGGCGTGGCGGTGCTGATCCTGCCGGCGGACATTGCCGAAGCGGAGGTCAAGGACGAGCAGCCGTTCTCCGTCCACTACACCCAGCCGGTGCTGCGCCCGAATGACGACGAACTGCAGCGCATCGCCGCGCTGATCGGCACGGGCAAGCGCATCGGCATCTACGCAGGCGCGGGCTGCGAGCATGCGCATGACGCGCTGGTAGCACTCGCCGCGCGCTTGAAGGCGCCGGTCGCGCATACCTCGCGGGCCAAGGATTTCGTGGAGCATGACAACCCGTACAACATGGGCATGACCGGTATTTTCGGCATTGAATCGGGCTACCACACGCTGATGGCGTGCGACACGCTGCTGCTGCTTGGCGCCGATTTCGCGTGGGGCCAGTACTACCCGGACAAGGCGACGCTGATCCAGGTCGACCGCGATGGCAGCCACCTGGGCAGGCGCCATCCGGTGCACCTGGGCGTGGTGGGCGACATCGGCCCGACCCTGGAGGCGCTGCTGCCGCTGCTGCCCGAACGCGATGACCGCAGCTTCCTGAACGAGTGCATCGGCCACCGCGAGAAGGCCCTGGAAACCCGCGCGAAGGAAGAGCGCCCGGGCGAGGGCGAGCTGATCCATCCGCAGCACCTCACCGCGCTGCTCGACCGGCATGGTGATGACGATGCGCTGTTCACCGCCGACTGCGGTTCGCCGATGGTGTGGATCCTGCGCCATATCCGCGCCAACGGCCGCCGCCGCACGCTGACCAGCCTGCTTCACGGCACGATGGCCAATGCCCTGCCGCAGGCGCTGGGCCTGCAGAAGGCGTTCCCGGGCCGCCAGGTGATCGCGATGTGCGGCGATGGCGGGATCGCGATGCTGCTCGGCGAGCTGCTCACCGCCGTGCAGGAAAACCTGCCGATCAAGGTGGTGGTCTACAACAACAGCTCGCTGAACTTCGTGGAGCTGGAGCAGAAGGTGCAGGGCCTGCTGGACAACTACACCGACCTGAAGAACCCCGATTTCGGCCGCCTGGCCGAGGTGATCGGCTTCTACGGGCGCACCGTGACCCGCAGTGAGGACCTGGAACAGGCGGTGCAGGACGTGCTGGCCCACCCCGGCCCGGCGCTGCTGGACGTGCACACCAGCCCGACCGAGCTGGTGATGCCGCCGCAGGTGGAGGCCAAGCAGGTGGCCGGCACCGCCCTGTATGCGGCCAAGGCGCTGCTGCACGGGCGGGTGGGGGACGTGCGGGACCTGCTGGCGAACAATTTCCTCAACAAACCGTAGGTCGGTACGGGGCGTGCCCCGGTGTTCCACGCATGCGTCTGTTGCCGGGCGCAATGAACGCCTACCATCGGGTACCCCCACCCTCGTGCCCCCTCGCATGCCTGCATCCGCTCCTGTCCCTGGACGCCCCCGCTGGTTCGTCGCCGGCGATCTCAACGGCTTCTTCGGCCTGGTGGTCGACAACCTGTCGATCCTGGGCTTCATCGCGATGGCGCTGGTCGGCATCTTCCAGTTCCCGGCCGACGTGGTGTTCGGGCGCATGTTCCCCGGCACTGCCTTCGGCGTGCTGGTCGGCAACGTGCTCTACACCTGGATGGCGCGGCGGCTGGCCGCGCGCACCGGCCGCGACGATGTCACTGCCATGCCGCTCGGCCTGGATGCACCGACCAGCATCGGCATGGCGCTGCTGGTGCTGGGCCCGGCGTTCCTGGCCTTCAAGGCGCAGGGGCTGGCCCCGCACGATGCGGCCATTGCCACCTGGCAGCTGGGCATGGCCTCGCTGGTGATCATGGGCGTGCTCAAGACCGTGCTCTCGTTCTTCGGCGAAGCGGTCACCCGCGCGCTGCCGCGTGCTTCGATGCTGGGCTCCATCGCGGGCATCGCGATCGTGCTGATGGGCTTCCTGCCGCTGCTGGAAACGCTGCGCTCGCCGGTGGTCGGCTTCGTCACGCTGGGCCTGCTGCTGTACGTGCTGGTGGCCAAGCGCAAGCTGCCGATCCGCGCGCCGGGCGTGCTGGTGGCGTTCGTGTTCGGCACGGTGCTGTATTACGGGCTCGGCCTGGCCGGGCTGGGTGCCCCGGGCTTCAAGGTGCCCGAGTGGACCCCGCTGCAGATGGTGCTGCCGTGGCCGACGCTGGGTTTCATCGATGGCCTGCCTACAGCGATCACCTACCTGCCGCTGCTGCTGCCGTTCGGCCTGCTGATGGTGGTGGGCGGCATCAACGTCTCCGAAAGCGCACGCGCGGCCGGCGATGACTACCGCACGCGCGACATCCTGCTGGTGGAGGCGGTGGCCACGCTGGTGGCGGGCCTGTGCGGTGGCGTGGCGCAGACCACGCCGTACATCGGCCAGCCGGCCTACAAGCACATGGGCGCGCGCAGCGGCTACACGCTGCTGACCGGCCTGTTCGTGGGTATCGGCGGCATTCTGGGGGTAATTTCCGGGCTGGTGCAGTGGCTGCCGCTGGCGGTGCTGGCGCCGATCATCGTGTACGTGGCCATCGACATCACCACCCAGGCCTTCCAGGCCACCCCGCGCGAGCACGCCGGTGCGATGGTGCTGGGCTTCCTGCCATCGGTGGCTTATCTGCTGGCGATCAAGGCACCGGGCTGGATCCCGCCGGAGCAGCTGGTGGCGATGACCACCACGCTCGATGGCCACGGGCTGCCGGAGCTGGCGGTGATCTTCACCCTGGGCAATGGCTTCATCATCACCTCGATGCTGTGGATTGCCGCGGTGGTGGCGATGATCGACGGGCGGCTGCTGCGTGCCTCGGGCATCCTGCTGGTGGCGGCCGCGCTGACCCTGTTCGGGCTGATCCATTCGGTGGACCCGCGCGGCGGCATCTACCTGCCGTGGCAGCTGGCCGGCCTGCCGCAGCAGATCATGTGGCAGTTCGCGGGCGCCTATGTCGCGCTTGCGGCGTTGTTGGGATTGTTGTCGTTGCAGAAGAGCAATCACGACCAACGGTCGTGATCTACCTGCCGGAGCGCCCGGTAGGTCACGACCGTTGGTCGTGACCGGGCGTCAGTCGTCGCCGTCCAGCTCCGGGTAATGGCGGAAGATGCCGTTGGTATTGAACGCCAACCGGCGTTCGGAGGCCAGGTAGGCGGCGACATTGGGTCGCCGCTCCACCCGGTCCTTCAAGGCATGCAGCAGCGGCAACGAGGGACGCAGCGCCTGCATGCGCTGCGGGAACATGTATGCCAGCCCGCTGACCAGCTGGAACAGCGAAAGGTCCACGTAGGAATGCTCGCGCAGCGGGTGCAGGCGGCCATTGGCCTCCAGCACGCTTTCGAACCAGCCCAGGTACTTCGGCAGCCGCTCGCTGCGCATCGCAGCGGCGCGCGCCTTGGCTTCCTTCTTCTGGTCTTCGTAGTACTTCGAGGCCGCAATGGGATGGTGGGTGTCGTGGACCTCCGCGACCAGGTCGGCGATGGTCAGCTGCAGCTGCAATGCCTGCACGCGGCGTGAGGCCGCTTCGGGTACCAGCCCCAGCTCCGGCCCCAGATGGTCGAGGATCGCCGCCACCTGCGCGATCACCTGCCGCCCACTGACCAGGAACGGCGGCGCGAACGGACGCAACCCCTCGGCCTTGCCGTCCAGGAACGGCTGCATCACCTTGTCGCCGTGCACGCGCGCCATGTCGGTATAGGACGCGCCGGCATCTTCCAGCGCCAGCCGGATGAATTCGCCACGGCCCTGGATGCCGGTCCAGTAGTACAGCTCGTAATGCATGCGCATGCTCCTGTCTTCGAACCGCTAGCTTCGGTAGAACCGCCGAAAGCCCACGTGATCGTCGCGTTGAGATCGCATGTACTGCGGTGCGGTTACAGCACCTGCAGGAAGGCCTGGAGCGCGCGCTGCTCATCTGGGGAAAGATCCAACGGCTGCATCAGCGGATCCACCGCCGGGAACGGTCCAGCCGCTTCGCTGCCGGGGCGGGGACGTGGCCGGCCGCCGCCCACGTTGTAGAACACCAGCACCGCCTCCAGGCTGCGCATGCTGCCGTTGTGCATGTACGGCGCGGTGCGGGCCGCGCCGCGCAGCGACGG